>DATFDS010000001.1:0-2511 GCA_035251955.1 Sphingobium sp.
GGCCGGGTCGGTCGACGTAACCACGCTGGAAGGCGTCAAGCAGACGCTGGCGCTCGGCCCGGTCGCTTCCCAGGAAGCGATCAAGATGCTGGGCACCAATGGCGGCGGCTTCTTCAACGCCAACAGCGCCCATCCGTTCGAAAACCCCACCGCGCTCACCAATTTCGTGCAAATGCTGTCGATCTTCGTCATCGGCTTCGGCCTCACCTGGACGTTCGGCAAGGCGGTCGGCAATCCGCGCCAGGGCTGGGCCATCCTCGCCGCCATGCTGACCATCTTCCTGATCGGCGTCACCGTCACCTATTCGCAGGAAGCGGCCGGCAATCCGATCCTGCATCATCTGGGCCTGCCGGGCGGCAATATGGAGGGCAAGGAAGTGCGCTTCGGCATCGCCGCCTCCTCGCTCTTCTCCGTCGTCACCACGGCGGCGAGCTGCGGCGCGGTCAATGCCATGCATGACAGCTTCACCGCGCTGGGCGGCATGATCCCGCTGATCAACATCCAGCTGGGCGAGGTTGTCGTCGGCGGCGTGGGCGCAGGCATTTACGGCTTCCTGCTGTTCGCCATCCTCGCCGTGTTCGTCGCGGGACTGATGGTCGGCCGCACGCCCGAATATGTCGGCAAGAAGATCGAGAGCCGCGAGGTCAAGCTGGCGGTGCTGGCCATCGCGGTCCTGCCGCTCATCATCCTGGGCTTCACGGCCATTGCCTCCGTGCTGCCTGCGGGTCTCGCTGGGCCGCTCAACAAGGGGCCGCATGGGTTCAGCGAGATCCTCTACGCCTTTACCTCGGCAGTCGGGAACAACGGCTCGGCCTTTGCGGGCCTGACGGCCAACACGCCCTTCTACAATGGGATGCTCGGCGTCGCCATGTGGGTTGGTCGCTTCTTCATCATCGTGCCGATGCTGGCCATAGCGGGCAGTCTGGCAGCGAAGAAGTACACGCCCGAAACGGCGGGCAGCTTCCCCACCACCGGGCCGCTGTGGACCGGGCTGCTGGTCGGCATCGTGGCTGTAGTCGGCGGCCTCACCTTCCTGCCCAGCCTCGCCCTTGGTCCTGTCGCCGATCATCTCGCGATGATCCGTGGCCAGCTTTTCTGACCCAGGATCGCACCTGCGATCCGTCAAGAATATAACGGAGCATATTCATGGCACGCAAAGCGTCCAAATCGCTCTTCACCGCTGACCTGATCCTTCCTGCGGTCGGGGACGCATTCCGCAAACTCCATCCCCGGGAGCTGATCGGCAACCCGGTGATGTTCACCACAGCCGTGGTCGCAACGTTGCTGACCGTATTGCTGGTTGTGGGGCATGACGGCCTCGCGTTCGGCTTCAAGCTGCAACTCGTCATATGGTTGTGGCTGACGGTACTGTTCGGCACTTTCGCCGAAGCCCTGGCCGAAGGGCGCGGCAAGGCGCAGGCCGCCTCACTCCGCGCGACCAAGGCGGAACTGACCGCCAAGCGGCTGAAGGGCCATGGCCAGGACTATGAGACGGTTCCCGCCAGTGCGCTCAAAATGGGCGATATCGTCCTTGTCGAAACCGGCGACCTGATCCCCTCGGACGGCGATGTCGTCTCCGGCGTCGCCTCGGTCAATGAGGCGGCCATCACCGGCGAATCCGCGCCGGTGATCCGCGAGGCGGGCGGCGACCGGTCGGCGGTGACGGCGGGCACGCGCGTCATTTCCGACCAGATCCGGGTGCGCGTGACGGTCAATCCGGGGCAGGGTTTCCTCGACCGCATGATCGCCCTGGTCGAAGGCGCCGAGCGGCAGAAGACCCCCAATGAGATCGCCCTCACCCTGCTGCTGGTCGGCCTCACCATCATCTTCCTGATCGCGGTGGGCACCATTCCGAGCTTCGCCACCTATGCGGGCGGCGGCGTGCCCGTGGCGATCCTCGCCGCGCTGCTCATCACCCTGATCCCGACCACCATCGCGGCGCTGCTGTCGGCCATCGGCATTGCGGGCATGGACCGGCTGGTGCGCTTCAATGTGCTCGCCAAGTCGGGCCGCGCCGTCGAGGCGGCAGGCGACATCGACACGCTGCTGCTCGACAAGACCGGCACCATAACCGTCGGCGACCGTCAGGCGACCGAGTTCCGGCCCGTCGGCAGCGCGAGCCAGGCCGACCTCGCCGAAGCGGCGCTGTTCGCGAGCCTCGCCGACGAAACGCCCGAAGGACGCTCCATCGCCCTCCTCGCCCGCGAAAAGTTCGGCCAGACCGTAACCGCCCTGCCTGACGGCGCGGAGGTCATTCCCTTCACCGCCCAAACCCGCATCTCGGGCGTCAAGTGGAACGGCAGCATCATCCAGAAGGGCGCGGTAGACAGCATATTGCGCGCCAATCCGGGGCTGGACAAGGAAGCCCCCACGCAGGACCTGCGCCGTATCGCCGACGAGATCGGGCGGGCCGGGGGCACGCCGCTAGCCGTCGCGAAGGACGGCCGGCTGCTGGGTGTCATCTTCCTCAAGGACATCGTCAAGGCCGGCATCCGCGAACGCTTCGGCGAA
>DATFDS010000002.1:0-11663 GCA_035251955.1 Sphingobium sp.
CAGCAGGTCGCGGATGTCCGCAACATCCTCTTCGCGCTTGAGCAGGTCGAAATACCAGCCGCCATCCGCCGTGTCGCCATAGAGCACCGCGCCGATAATCTTGTCTTCCTTGACGACCACGCGCTTGTAAACACCGCGCGAGGCGTCGCGCAGGACGATGTCCTCGCACCCCTCGCCGCCCGAAAAATCACCGGCGGAGAAGACATCCAGCCCTGCGACCTTGAGCTTGGTCGACGTGACCGAGCCCTTGTAGCCCGTATGCTGGCCGGTCAGGCCATCCGCGAGGCTGCGGCACATGTCCCAGAGCGGCGCGACAAGGCCATAGACATTGCCGTCATGCTCGACGCATTCGCCGACCGCGAGAACATCGGGGTCGCTGGTGACCATGTGGTCGTCGACCTTGATGCCGCGATTGACCTCGAGACCGGCTTCGCGGGCCAGCGCGGTCGAGGGGCGAATGCCCACCGCCATGACCACCAGGCTCGCCGGGATTTCGCGGCCGTCCTTCAGGCGGACGCCCTCGACCTTGCCGTCGCCGTAAATGGCTTCGGTATTGGCGCCGGTCAGGATGGTCTGGCCGCGCCCTTCCAGCGCGGTCTTGAGCAGCCAGCCCGCCGCTTCGTCGAGCTGCCGCTCCATCAGCGTGTCCATGAGGTGGATGACCGTCACCTTCATGCCGCGCAGGGTCAGGCCGTGCGCGGCCTCCAGGCCGAGCAGACCGCCGCCGATCACCACCGCGTCACCACCCTGATCGGCGGCCTCCAGCATGGTGTCGACATCCTTCATGTCGCGGAAGCTGATCACGCCCGGCAGGTCCTTGCCCGGAACCGGGATGATGAACGGGTCGGAACCCGTCGCGATCAGCAGCTTGTCATAGCCAACAGTGCGACCCGACTGGCTCGTGACGGTCTTGGCGGCGCGGTCTATGGCCGTCACCGGATCACCCGCGATCAGCTCGATATTATTCTCGGCGTACCATTCGCGGCTGTTGATGATGATGTCATCGAAGCTCTTTTCACCGGCCAGGACCGGCGAGAGCATGATGCGGTTATAGTTCACATAGGGCTCTGCGCCGAAGATGGTGACGCGATAGCGCCCCGCATCCCGTGCCAGCAATTCCTCGATCGCGCGGCAACCGGCCATGCCGTTGCCAACAACCACCAGATGCTCACGAACATCTTCGGAGGGCACGAAGATTTCCTCTTCGTTGGCCGTCTCCGGTCCGGTGTTGTTCTGAAAATCCATCCCTTGACTCCAGAATAAAAAAAGACCGCCATCCGGACCCCTGGGCTTTGAACCCCAGAGGTCTGGATGGCGGCCTTGCCATCATTCACGCTTCCCGCGGTCCGTCCGTGGACCGAGTCAGCTATGTAGGTTGAGGACAACTTCGTCCTTCGCATTGCAGCATAAATGAATCACCGACCCGGTCAAGCGATTCCTTGGACGGAAGATTTTCCCCTACCGATTAAAGCGCGACCTGCTCCCGCGAAGGCAGGAGCCCAGTCCTGCCGTTTGAACCGGCCTCCTGCCTTCGCAGGAGCATGTCGAAACAGAACCTTCGCATATGCAAAAGGGCGGCGGCTCCTCCGCAGAGTGCCGCCGCCTCCCCTCCTGTTGACCCTTAGATGCGGGCAGCGCTGCTCCAGGTCGTGCGCCAGCGGGCACGGACCAGCGAAATGCCGAGGAAAGCCACAACGGCGAGCCCTGCGAAGATCAGGAAGCCGGGCGCAAAGCTGCCGGTGAACTGCTTGGCGATGCCGAGCGACGAGGCGAGATAGAAACCGCCGATACCGCCGGCCATGCCGACCAGGCCGGTCATGACGCCGATCTCTTCCTGGAAGCGCTGCGGCACGAGCTGGAACACCGAGCCGTTGCCGACGCCCAGTGCCAGCATCGCCGCGACGAAGAAGCCGAGCGCGGAGAGCAGCGTCGGCGCATAGGATACGCCCGCCAGTGCCAGCGCGGCGGCGATATAGACCATCATCAGCGCCTTGACGCCGCCGATCTTGTCAGCGAGCGCGCCGCCCATCGGACGCACCAGCGACCCGGCGAACACGCAGCCGGCGGTGCAATAGCCGGCCACCACAGGGGTCAGGCCGAACTGGTCGGTGAAGTAGATCGGCAGCGAAGCGGCAAGGCCGACAAAGCCGCCGAAGGTCACCGAATAAAAGCCCATCAGCCACCAGGCGTCGGCGCTCTTGAGCGGATGGAAATAGTCCACCAGCTTCTTGGGCGCGGGCGCATTGGGGGCATTCTTTGCCATGATCATATAGGCGATGAAGACGATGGTCAGCGGAATGCAGGCCAGGCCCAGCACCGCGTTCCAGCCGAACGCCTTGGCCAGCATCGGCGCGAACAGCGAAGCGAGCACCGTGCCCGAATTGCCCATGCCGGCGAGACCCATGGCCTTGCCCTGATGTTCCGGCGGATACCAGCGGCTGGCGAGCGGCAGCGCGATCGCGAAGCTCGCGCCGGCAAAGCCCAGGATCACGCCCAGCGCCAGCGTGCCGCCGAAGCTGTTGACGCCCATCATATAGGCCGAAGCCAAACCGAGGATGACGATCACCTGGCTGATCGCGCCCGCCTGCTTGCAGCCGATGCGATCGACCAGCAGGCCGTTGACCACGCGGAGCAGCGCGCCTGCAAGCGTGGGCACGGCCACCATCAGGCCCTTCTGGGCCGGCGTGAGGCCCAGCGTCTTGGAAATGGACGGCGCCAGCGGACCCAGCAGCACCCACACCATGAAGGCGAGGTCGAAATACAGGAAGGAAGCAATCAGGGTCGGCGTGTGGCCGGCTTTCCAGAAGCTGGTCTGGCCGCCTTCCCCCTCGCCTGGACCTTGGTCCTCCGGGCGATCCCAATAAGCAGTTGCCATGATGAACGTCCTTCAAATCTTGTGAACTGGACACGAAAAAAGCCGCCTCCGGACCTCGCTCTTCGCGAAATCCGGCCAGCGGCTTTGCTGCAAATTCTAATGCGGAGAGCCCGACCCCATCCTTGGGCGGGCTCATCCATAAACGCGCTTCGTCGCGCGACTCTTACCTTATTCCGTGATTCGCTTCATGTTGCAAGGCACAATTTTCACAGGCGGCTCGATTCGAAGCTATCGAGAAAATCCTCGATCCGTTCGGGATCGAAGACGCGGCCGTCGAAAAAGCGATCCGGACCCAGAGTCAGCTCACCCCGCTTCGACCCCACGGGCAATGGCGATTCGACCGCGCCCTCCAGCTTCATGCTGGCACCGGGCAACGGCACATCGCTGTCAGCCAGCGCGCGGCGGAAGATGTCGGGCCGGAACACGGCAGCGGCCTTGCCGGCATTTCCCGGGGTGTGATCGACCATCTTCCAGCGCACCAGCTGCGAATAGAGCCACAGCGACTGGCTACGCCACGGGAAAGGCGTCGCCTCGCGGGAAAAGAGCATGAAATCGGGCATTTGCAGCGGCTTCATGTCGGGACGCGCGACGATGCTGCCGGACAAGGCGCGCAGGATCAGCTCGGCGGGCTGATCGACATAATGGGGCTGCGACAGCAGATGCGCCAGCGCCTCATGATGATCGGGCTCGTCGCACCAGGCGGCAGCACGGACGAGCGCGCGGATCAGCGCGTCGACGGTCTGCGGATTTTCCTCCAGCCAGGGGGTGCGGAAGGCCAGCACCTTTTCCACCCCGCGGCGCCAGATTCGCTCGCCGATCGCGACCGCCTCGGCCAGGCCCGCGTCGACCGCGGCGCTGCCCCAGGGCTCGCCGGCGATAAAGCCGTCAATCTCGCCCGCACGCATCGCCTCGACGGTCAGCGATGGCGGCACCACGCGCAGCAGCACGTCGCGATCCGGGTCCACACCGGCGCTCGCCAGCCAGTAGCGCAGCATGATCGCATGGCTGGAATAGCGGTGGACGACGCCGATCACCGGCTTGCGCCGCCACAGGCCGATCGCGGCGGCGAAATCATGCGCGGTGCCGAGCGGATCGTCGAGCCGTTGCGCGACGTCCGGGTCGAGCGCCTGCGCGAAATCCGCCGCCATCACCAGCATATTGCCGTTGACGTTGAGCTTGTAGGGCGCGGAAAGCGGCGCGGGCTGCTGGCTCAACCCCAACGTCACCGCCACGGCCAGCGGCGCCAGCATCTGTGCCGCCTGGACCTGGCCGAACACCAGCCGATCGCGCAACGTCGCCCAGCTGGTGGTGCGGACGAGGTCGAGGCTCAGCCCCTCCTCCTCCGCAAAGCCCTTCTCCCGCGCCACCGCCAGCACGGCAGCGTCGGTGAGCGGCAGAAACGCGATGCGCAGCGATGTCGTCATAGACCTCCCCCGAGCAGGTCGCTGGCCGTGATCAGGGCCTGAGCGACATCCACGATCTTCTTCCCCTGGTTCATCGCACTCGACCGCAGCAACGCATAGGCATCCGGTTCGTTGAGCCCCCGCTGGCTCATCAGGATGGACTTGGCGCGGTCGATGATCTTGCGGTCGGACAAAGCGGTGCGCGCTTCATCCAGTTCCGACTGGATCTTGGCAAAGGCATTGAAGCGCCGCACCGCCAGTTCCAGCACCGGCTTGACCCGCTCTTTGCGCAGACCGTCGACGACATAGGCGGACACGCCCGCGTCGATCGCCGCGCCGATCATCGATTCGTCCGACTGATCGACGAACATGGCGATCGGCCGGGCGAGCGCGCGGCTGACCAACAGCATTTCCTCCAGCGTGTCGCGGCTGGGACTGCCAAGGTCCATCAGGACGACGTCGGGCGCCATGCGCTCGAGCCGCGCGACGAAGCCGCCGCGTGGTGGAACGATATGAATATCGTCATAGCCGGCCTCGCGCAGTCCCTCCTCCAGAACTGTCGCTCGCAAGCCGCTGTCATCGATGATGACGATTCGCATGGACCCCGCCTTTTTGCCTTCAGTGGCGGTGATGCTGGTTCGCGTCAATCATGTCGGGCAAATCGGCCCTGCTGCAAGTGATCGCCGACACACCCGACGCATCTGCCTGGGCTGAGCGTCAATGCACCGCCGACGTATCGACCTCGCCCTGCGGCTTGGGCGCCAGCCATACCAGCGCTGCCGCCAGGAACAGAATGATCGCCGCCACGAAGAAGACGTTGTTCATCGACACCACGACCGCCTGCTGCTCGACAAGATTGGCGATCAGGCCCGGCGTCTGTTCGGGACTGAAGCCGCTCGCCGTCAGTGAGGCGCCGACATTGGGATCAAGTGCGCCGACTATGTCGTTGCGCGCGGCCCGTTGGCCATTGCCCCAGCCGGTCAGCACCAGCGACGTCGAAATGGCGATGGCGAGCGTGCGCAGAAAATTCTGCATGCCCGCGGCCGAAGCCGTTTCGTCCGGCCGGACCGATCCAAGCGTCAGGGTGGTCAGCGGGATCATGAAGAAGGGCATGGCGAAGCCCTGGACGATCTGGGGCGTCGCCAGGGCCCAGTAATCAGCCGACGTGGTCCAGCCGGCACGCAGGAGGGTCGCAACGCCCATCCAGGCGACGGCGCCCGAAATCATGATGCGCACGTCGATCTTGCCCATCAGCCTTGCGGCGAAAGCCGCCGTGAAGATGGCGGTCATGGCGGTGCAGGCGGTGACGAAGCCCGCCGAGCTGGCGGTATAGCCCATCGACGTCTGCAGCCATTGCGGAATGATCACGATACCCGCGAAATAGGCGCCGTAACACAGCGCCAGCGTCACGACGCCCGATGTGAATCCGACATGGCGGAACACCCTGAGGTCGACGATCGGATGTTTTTCCGTCAACTCCCAGATCAGGAAGACGCACAAGCCGATCGCCGCCAGCACCGCCAATATCACGATCAGCGGATCGGCGAACCAGTCATGGTCACGCCCGATATCCAGCATGATCTGCAGGCAGCCGATCCAGAAGACGAGCAGTCCAAGGCCGATGAAATCGACCGGCAGCTTCTGGCGCTCGGTTTCGGCCGGCCGCAGCAGCAGAAACGCCCCCGTGATGCAAAGCGCGGCAATCGGCAGGTTGATGAAGAAGATCCAGTGCCAGCTCCAACTGTCGCTGATATAGCCGCCAACGATCGGACCGGCAGCGGGGGCGAGCAGGGTCGTCATCGCCCACACGCCCATCATCCGGCCTCGCTGCTGGGGCGGGAAGATGCGCAGCAGCAGGGTCTGCGACATCGGCATGATCGGGCCGCCGCACAGCCCCTGCCCGATCCGGCACACGACGATCATGCCCAGCGTCACGGACAGGCCGCACAGCAGCGAGAAAAGGCCGAAGCCCAACATGGCGAAGATGAAGACCCGGACCACGCCGAAGCGCTGCGCCAGCCATCCCGTCAAGGGGACGCAGATCGCCTCCGCCACGGCATAGGAGGTGAGGATCCAGGTGCCCTGATCACCCGAAATGCCGAGATTGCCGGCGATGTGCGGCACCGACACATTGGCGATGGTCAGATCCAGCACGACCATGAAATTGCTGAGCGCCAGCAGCATCCCCGCCAGCGCGCGCTGGCGGGGCGTCAGGGGATAGCTTTCGGCCGAACTGGTCACGGACGGCTCCTCATTCGCCGGAAAGGTCGATCTCGGCTTCCATCGACAGGCCGACCCGCAACGGATGGGCCGCCAGCTCCCTGGGGTCCAGCGCGATACGTACAGGCAGGCGCTGCACCACCTTGATCCAGTTGCCGGTCGCATTCTGCGCGGGGATGAGCGCCATCGACGATCCGGTGCCGCCGGAAAAGCCGACGACCTTGCCGTGATAGACGACGTCGCCGCCATAAAGGTCGGACGTCACGGTCGCGGGCATGCCCACCCTGACGCGGCGCAACTGGCGTTCCTTGAAATTGGCGTCGACATAGACCTGGGATAGCGGGACGATGCTCATGATCGGCGCGCCCTGGGCCACGCGCTGGCCGACCTGCACCTGCCGGCGCGTGACGATGCCGTCGATCGGCGCGCGGATGACGCTACGCTCCAGGTCGAGCCGGGCATTGTCCAGCTTGGCCTTGGCGGCGAGGACGGCAGGATCGCTCTCGATCGTCGAGCCGCTCACCAATGCCTCATTGGCGGCAAGCTGCCCTTCGGCAGCCCCACGCGTCGCCTGCGCCGTGGCCACGACGGCGCGGGCCTGCTCGACCCCCGCGCGCGCCGCGGCGAACGCCTTGCGCGCACTGGTCACTTCGTCGCCCGACACGGCGCCTTCGGGTGCCAGCGCCTCGCGCCGCTGCAGGTCGACGCGCGCCTTGTCATAATCGGCCTGGGCGGCGAGCATCTGGGCGCGCGCCTGGGCGATGTCGGCACCGCGCGCACTGACCTGCGCGGCGAGCGACGTGCTGGTCGCGGCGGTCTGGCGGAAGCGGCGGCGGGCCTCGGCCAGGTCAGCCTCCGCCTGCGCCACGGCGATCCGCGCATTGGTGGGATCAAGCTTCACCAATATATCGCCCCGCTTCACCGCCTGGGTGTCGCTCACGCGCACCTCGATGGCCTGCGCCGAAATAAGCGGTGTCACCTGCGCGATCTCCGCATTCACATAGGCGTTGTCCGTGCCGACATGATGGCGGCCGACCAGCAGATACCAGGCGGTATAGAGCAGGCCGATCACCAGTACGGTCAGCGCAAGGCGGCCCAGCCACTTCTTGCGCTGGTCCATCCGCGCCTCCTTTTCGGCCGCACCGGTTTCGGACGTGAATTCGGGGGCGGCATCAGCCATGAGGCATGTCCTTGGGCAGAGCGGCGCCGGCGGCAAAGCCGCCGCCCAGCGCGCGAATGAGGGCAATATCGAAGGTGAAGGCGCTCGCTTCCAGTTCCGCCAGGGTCTGGCGCGTGGCCAGCAGCTGGTCCTCGACCGAAAGCACGTCCAGATAGGTGAAGAGCCCGCCATCATAGCGCTTGCGCGCGATGGCATAGGCCTCTTCCGACGCGGTCACGGCAGCGCGCGCATCGGCCAGACGCCGGTCGATGCTCCGGCGGCCGGTGACGGCGTCGGCCACCTCCTGATAGGCGCCGAGCACGGTCTTGTCATAATTGGCCACCGCTTCGTCATAGGTGGCGCGGGCGCCGCGATATTGCGCGCTGATCGCGCCGCCATGGAAGATCGGCAAGCTGAGCGCCGGCCCCACGGTGCCGAACAGCGAATCCTTGCTGAACAAGGTGTCGGTGAACGGCCGCGCGCTGCTGGTCCCGGTGCCATTGCCGAAGCCCGGGATGACCGTATTGTAGCCGAGCGATTGCACGCCGACCAGCGCACTGAGGCGGATGGCGGGAAAGAAGTCCGCGCGCGCCACCTTGATGCGCTTGGCCGCAGCCTCGGCGCGGGCAAGGGCAGCGGCAATGTCCGGACGCCGCGCGACCAGATTGGTGGTGACGTCTGCCGGCAGACCGAGCGCCGCGAGCTTGCCCGGTTGCGGCCGGGTGATGGCCAGGCCGCGATCGGGTCCGGCACCGATCAGCGCGGCGATCTGATGCCGGCGGACCTCGATCGCCTGATCGGCGGCGGCAAGCTGCGCCCGGGCCGAAGCCACCGTTGCGTCCGCCTGCCGAACGCTGCCCCGCGTTTCCAGGCCGCCGCGCTGCCGCTGCGCGACCAGCTTCTGGCTGGCGCTGCGGATTTCCAGCGCGCGCGCCTGAATATCATGCGCTTCATGGAGACGCGCCAGATCGGCATAGGCGTCGGCAATGGCGGTGGTAAGCGCCAGTTGCGCCTGCTGCGCATCGATGCGCGCCGCGTCGGCTTCCGACGTGGCCGCCGCGAGCGCCGCGCGATTCTTGCCCCAGAGGTCCAGATCGAAGCCCAGGTCCAGCGCCATGCGGCCGGTGCCCAGCCAACCCTGCGGCACGAATGCTTTGGGAAAGCCCATATTGTAGCTCTGGCGGGTTGCGGCCGCGCTCGCTTCCAGATCGGCGGAGGGCAGCAGCGGCGCGCCGGCCTGCTGCGCGGCGGCCGAAGCGCGCCGGAACCGGGCCGACGCGGCGGCGAGGTCGGGCGAAGCGCGCAGCCCCTCCGCGATCAGCTGATCGAGCTGAGGATCGCCATAAGCCTTCCACCAGCCGTCGGCCGGCCAGGCGGTCGCCTGCGAGGCGAGCGTTTGCCCGGCGGCAATGCTCTCTGACGTGCGCAGCGCGGGCTTGGGCCCAAGCTCCGGCACCGCCGCGCAGGCCGACAGCCAGAGCAGGGGCGTGGCGTAGGTCATGGCGCGGAGGAAAAAGGCAGGACGACTCATGGCTTTATAAACCGTACCAGGCAGTATGAAAATCGCCCTTGCCCCTCGCGAGGTCTCTTGTCAACTAAAATAGCATACTATATGGTACGATTAAATGTTGAAGTTGGATGACCCTCCTGTCCTGAGCCGCCGCGAGGCGCGCCGGCGCGATCGGCGCGATGCCATAATGGCGGTGGCCCAACGATCATTTCTGGAAAATGGCTATGCCGCCACGACCATGTCATCGATCGCCGCGACGCTGGGAGGATCGAAGGGCACGTTGTGGAGCTATTTCCCCTCCAAGGAGGCGCTGTTCGCCGCGGTGCTGGAGCAGGCGACCAAGGCCTATCGCGACAATCTGGCGCACCTCCTCGAACCGGGCGGCGAATTGGCATCAACGCTGCGCACCTTCACCCGGGCCTTGTTGCAACGGGTGCTGAGGCCGGATTCGCTCGCGCTGTACCGGCTGGTGGTAGCGGAAGCGGCTCGCTCCCCCGAAATGGGCGCGATCTTCTGCGAACTGGGGCCCAGATATACCCGCGGGCTGCTTGGTCAATTCCTGCAGGGCGCCATGAAGGCGGGGCAATTGCGGGAGGCAGATCCCGACATTGCCGCACGGACGCTGGTGATATTGGCCATGTCCGGCTGTTACCAGAAGGTGATGCTGGGACAGATCGACACGGCAACGCAGGAACAGATAGAAGCGGATGTCGTCTTTGCCGTCGATTTCTTCCTGCGCGGCTACGCACCCGACCGCTGACGCCAGCCTTCCCCAACGGGGCGTTAACCATTTCTTTGCCCGCAATTCCTATGGTGAAACTAGCGGGAGGTGGGAGCCATGCAGTTTTTCGAGCCCAACAGCGTCCGGCAGGACGAACCGGCAGAGATGATGGAAAGCAGTCGCGCGCACCGGCGCCGGCGCATTCTCTTGGTGGAAGAGGATGCCACGGCACGCGCGGTAATCGCGCGGCGGCTGTCGCACCTTCATTACGACGTCGTCGTGGCGGAGAACGGCTTTGCCGCGCTCAACCGCCTGATCGCGCGCCCGGTCGACATCATCCTGATCGACATGGGCCTGACCATGCTTTCGGGTGTCGCCACGATGAAGAAGATCCGCGCCTCCGGGCTTGCCGGCGAGGCCGGCTTCGTCATGATCACAGGCCGGCAGGACAGTGCCGCCGTGGTCGAGGCGCTGGATGCCGGGGCGGACGACCATATCGTCAAACCCTTCGATTTCGACGTGCTCAACGCGCGGCTGCGCCATCTGTGCGCGCGCGCCGAGGAAGTGAGCGCCCTCGCCCGGCATAATGCCGAACTCGACGCCCGCATCGCCCGCCGCGCCGTGGAACTGGGCGAGACCCGCGAGGAATTGCGCGAGATGCAGGCCGATCGGGCGCGGCTCGTGTCGTCGATCCAGGCGCTGAATGACGAGATCGCACGGCTCAGCGCCGCACGCGGCTGAGGTTTCGGGTGAAAGTCAGTCATAGCCCCTCCCTTTTAAGGGAGGGGTTGGGGTGGGTGCGAGCGCAGCGAGCTTCTGCCGTGGCCAGGTAAGAGCGCCGCTGACGCGGCGACCCACCCCCGTCCCCTCCCTTGAAAGGGAGGGGTGATTTGAGGTCGCTCCTGGCCTAACCTGGTCCCTGGCCTCCGGGTGGCTTTCTACGATTCTATCACCACGTCTCAACGATCACGGCCGGAAACTTGTTTGTTTGCATGAAGGAGGCAGCATAGCAGGCTGCTGCCTGTTCCCTCATGGATGCAACCCATGGCCCTTTCCCGATCCTCCTACCTTGTCCCACTCGCTGCCCTGTGGCTCGCGGCGGCACCGGTCGCGGCGCGCCCGGTTCTGCTCCTGTCCATCGATGGCCTTCGCCCAGGCGACGTGATTGAGGCGGAAAAACGCGGTATCGCCGTTCCCAATCTGCGCCGCCTGCTGGCGGAAGGAAGCCATGCCAGCGGCGTTAAGGGCGTGTTGCCAACCTTCACCCTCCCCAGTCACGCCACTCTGGTGACGGGCGTCAGTCCGGCACGGCACGGCGTCATCAACAATCAGACCTTCCTTCCTTCGAATGCCGGCGGCGCGCCCTCTTATAATCTTGCCAGCCTGATCAAGGTGCCGACCTTGTGGGATGCCGCGCATGAACAAGGCATCGCTACCGCCAGTATCGATTGGCCCGTGAGCCTCGGCTCTCGGTCCATTGACGCCAATATCTCCACCTATTTCGTGGGACCCGGTACGACGCAGAATGACGACCAGTATAATCGCCTGCTGAGTTCTCCCGGATCGGTCGAAGACATCGAGCGTTCCATCGGGCCGATCACCCTGACCCCACGCCATAACGCGGCGGAAGAGGAGCAGGACCTGAAGATCGCCGAGGCGGTCATCAAGGCGCGCAAGCCCGGTTTTGCCACCGTGCATTTCAGCGCGGTGGACGAGGCGGAGCATAAATTCGGTCCCGGCTCGGCGGAGGCGAAGGACGCGATCAGGACGCTTGA
>DATFDS010000003.1:0-22949 GCA_035251955.1 Sphingobium sp.
AGGCGCGACTTGCTGCCCGACAGCGAACGCTTCACGCGGACCATGTCCAGAACCGGGATGCCCTCGGTGATGCAGACGATCAGCGGGATTTCGGCGTCGATCGCTTCCAGGATCGAATCAGCCGCGAATGGCGGCGGAACATAGATGACGGACGCGTCGGCGCCGGTCTTCGACTTCGCTTCGGCGACCGTGTCGAACATGGGCAGGCCGATATGGGTCGTGCCGCCCTTGCCCGGCGTCACGCCGCCCACCATCTGCGTGCCATAGGCCAGCGCGGTTTCGGTGTGGAAGGTGCCGGTGGCGCCGGTCATACCCTGGGTGATGACCTTGGTGTTCTTGTTCACCAGAATGGACATGTCAGTCCCTTTGCATTCTGTGGACGTGGCACTTTGAGTCTAAGGCGATCTGTCCCAGGGTGCGCACTCACCTGGGACAGATCGGTGCAGCTCTTGGAAAATCAGGCCAGCGAGCTATCGATGCCCTTGCAGGCTTCGAGCAGTTCCTTGACGGCGTCGACCGACACCTGGAGATTGGCCTTGGCTTCGTCGTTCAGCTCGATCTCGACGATCTGCTCGACGCCGTCCTTGCCGATGATCACGGGCACGCCGACATAAAGATTGTCGACGCCATATTGGCCGGTCAGGTTCGCGGCGCAGGGCAGCAGGCGCTTCTGGTCGAACAGATAGGCTTCGGCCATCGCGATACCGCTGGTCGCGGGCGCATAGAAGGCCGAGCCGGTCTTGAGCAGCGCAACGATCTCGCCGCCGCCCGAACGGGTGCGCTGGACGATGGCGTCGATGCGCTCCTTGGTCGAGCGGCCCTGCTTGATGAGGTCGGGGATCGGGATGCCGGCGACGGTCGAATATTCGACGACCGGCACCATGGTATCGCCATGGCCGCCCAGCACGAAGCTGTTCACTTCCTTCACCGACACCTGGAACTCTTCGGCCAGGAAGTGGCTGAAGCGCGCGGAGTCGAGCACGCCCGCCATGCCGACGACCTTGTTGTGCGGCAGGCCCGAAAATTCGCGCAGCGCCCACACCATCGCGTCCAGCGGGTTGGTGATGCAAATGACGAAGGCGTTGGGAGCGTTGTTCTTGATGCCCTCGCCCACGGCCTTCATGACCTTGAGGTTGATGCCCAGCAGATCATCGCGGCTCATGCCCGGCTTGCGGGCGACGCCGGCGGTGACGATGATGACGTCGGCGTCCTTGATATCGGCATAGTCGTTGGTGCCGGTGATCTTGGCATCGAAGCCTTCGACCGGGCCGCACTGCGACAGGTCGAGCGCCTTGCCCTGCGGCACGCCTTCGACCACGTCGAAGAGGACGATGTCGCCCAGCCCCTTCAGCGCAGCGAGATGCGCGAGCGTGCCACCGATATTGCCAGCGCCGATGAGCGCGATCTTCTTACGGGCCATATGCAATCATCCTCCAAGGTCGGAATTTGGAATTGCCCGCCCGCTTAGGCCCATATCGTCGGCGTTTCAACCTACGAAACCGCGTCGGGACGATTTATCTTTGCAACTCATTCGCACTTGCATTAAAGGAAGTTCGCCCTGTCATCCGCGCGCTCCTACCCTGACGTCGGACCCACTTCCCGCAGCGGCCACCTGCCGGACGCTTCCCCACCCATGGGAAGCGTCCGGGCCATTTTCCTTACAATATGAAGACCAAAGCGGCCAACACGCCGCCCATTGCGGCGAACCGCTATTTCGGGCCGTGGCCCAGCGCCAGATAGTCGTCCGACTGCATTTCCATCAGGCGCGAGACGGTGCGTTCAAATTCGAAAGCGCCATCGCCCTGGGGATAGAGCCGGGCCGGCTCGGCATCGGCAGAAGCCAGCAGCTTCACCTTATATTCGTAGAGCGCGTCGATCAGGGTCACGAAACGAGCCGCTTCATTGCGCTTTTCCGGCCCCAGCAGCGGGATGCCAACCAGAATGACCGTGTGGAAGCGGCGCGCAATCGCCAGATAATCGGGCGCGCCGCGGGCTTCGGCGCACAGGCGCTTGAAGGAAAAGACCGCGACACCCTTGAGGCTTTTCGGCACATGCAGCATGCGGCCGCCCTGCACCGACAATTGCTCGACCGGAACCTTGGCGCGATCTTCCACCGGATAGTCGGTCAGGCGGAAAAAGGCCTCGGACAAGGCGCGGGTCGCCTCCGGACCGTTGGGCGCATGCCACAATTGGGCATCGCCCAGGCGGTCGAGCCGATAGTCGGTGGGCCCGTTCAGCGTCATGACGTCCAACCGATCCTTGATCAGGTCGATGAAGGGCAGGAAAAGCTGGCGGTTGAGGCCGTTCTTGTAGAGTTCGTCCGGCTCGCGGTTGGACGTGGTGACGATGGTCACGCGCTTGTCCAGCAGGCCGGCGAACAGCCGCGACATGATCGCCGCATCGGCCATATTGTTGACGACCATCTCGTCGAAGCAGAGCAGCCGCGCCTCGTCGGCCAGCGACTCCACCACCGGCGGGATCGGATCGCCCGTCTCCGACTTGCGCGCTTCGGCCAACCGCGCGTGAACGTCGAGCATGAACTCGTGGAAATGGGCGCGCTTTTTGCGCTGTACCTTCACCGTCTCGAAGAACAGGTCCATCAGCATCGATTTGCCGCGACCGACGCCACCCCACATGTAAAGCCCGCGCGGCGGTTCGGGCGCCTTGCGCAGCAGCTTCCACAGCGTCGAACCGCGCGGCGGCGCCGCCTCCAATTCCTGCTGCAGGGTATCGAGCCGCCCGGCGGCGGCCTCCTGATCCGGGTCGGCGCGAAGCTCGCCGGCGGCCACCAGCGCCCGGTAACGGTCGAGAACGCGGCTCATTTCGGCGCGGGCGCCTTGCGCACGGTCGCGGTCGAGGACGCGATCACGACATCCTCCTGCGCAATGGTGAGGCGCATGAACATGAGTCGTCCCGTTTCGCGCAGCAGTTCGACATCGGCCCGCAGCTGCGGGCCGATCCGGCCCGCGCCGCAATATTGCATGGTCAGGTCGACGGTGACGGCTGCGGCTTGCTCGCCCCGTCCCATCGCGGCCAGCGCGGCGAAATAGGCATGATCCGCAAATCCCGCCAGGAAGCCGCCGTGCAGCCCCTTCAACCGGTTGGCGTGGTGCGGACGGCTTTCCAGCATCACGATGGCCTTGCCCGCCGCGTCGCTGCGGGAATAGCTGGCGCCGATCAGGTCCAGAAAGGTTCCGGATACCGGATCAGCCCAGGACAACCAGCCAGCCCATGGCCCATCGGGCACACGGCTCAGAGGGCCAGTCCTTTCGCTCACCGCATCAAAGCTGCCGTTCGACCATCATCTTCTTGGTCTCGGCGATCGCCTTGGCGGGGCTGAGGCCCTTGGGGCAGACGTTCGCGCAGTTCATGATGGTGTGGCAGCGATAGAGGCGGAACGGATCTTCCAGCTCGTCCAGACGCTCGCCGGTATATTCGTCGCGACTGTCGGCCAGCCAGCGATAGGCCTGCAGCAGGATCGCGGGCCCAAGGAACTTGTCGCTGTTCCACCAGTAGCTGGGGCAGCTGGTCGAGCAGCAGGCGCACAGGATGCATTCGTAGAGGCCGTCCAGCTTCTCGCGGTCGGCGGGCGACTGCAGCCGCTCCTTGCCGCTCGGCGCCGGGCTGACGGTTTGCAGCCAGGGCTTGATCGAGTTGTACTGCGCGTAGAAGTGCGTGAAGTCGGGCACCAGATCCTTGATCACGTCCATGTGCGGCAACGGGGTGACGCGCACTTCCTTGCCCGAACATTCTTCGATCGAGGTGGTGCAGGCGAGGCCGTTCTTGCCGTTCATGTTCATCGAACAGGAGCCGCAAATGCCTTCGCGGCAGGACCGGCGGAAGGTCAGCGTCGGATCATATTCATTCTTGATCTTCAGCAGCGCGTCGAGGACCATCGGGCCGCAATCGTCCAGATCGATCTCGAACGTGTCGTAACGCGGGTTCTGACCGGAGTCGGGATCGTAACGATAGACCTTGAAGCTCTTGACGTTCCTGGCACCCTCGGGCGCCTTGTGGTTCACGCCCTTGCCGGTGATCTTGCTGTTCTTGGGCAACGCAAATTCGGCCATCGCTCGTCGAGCCTCTCAGAATGTGTCTGGCAGTTCGGCGTTGCGCATAACAAAAAAAATGCAAAGGTCCAGCACCTACCGCAAACTGACGGAACGGGTCGCTTGCCAGGACGGCGTTATCACCGCTAGGCCGCGACATCCGTTGGAGAGCCCCTTCTTGTCGATCGACATCGCCTTTCTTGCCATTGCGGAGGCCCATCAGATTTATCACTGGCTCCCCTGTGCGCTGGCGCTGGCACGGCGGCCGGGCGTGAAGGTGCATATCCTTTCCCCCTCCGCGGCGTTGCTGGACCTTGTTGCAAGTTACGATAGCGCCGGGGCATTTGACCTTGTCCGCCTGCACCGCCCCCCGTCTCACCGCGACTCGCTGTTCCGGCAGCCGTCCCGGATCGCGACGCTGCTCCTCAACTTCGCGACGCTGCGCCGCTTCCCCTTGCTCGTCACGACGGAGGTTTCGAGCGCCTGGCTTCGCCGCATGCCGGGATTCCGTTCCCGCATGATCCAGATCAAACATGGCGCCGGGGACCGGGAGGGCGGCTATAGGGCACGGCATGCGGCTTTCGACCTTACCCTGGTCGCAGGCGAGAAGGACCGCCGCCGCCTGATCGTGCGCGGCCTCTGCCAGCCAGGCAATTGCGCGGTCGGCGGCTATGCCAAGTTCGAATTGCGCGCGCCGCGCCAGCGCTTTTTCCCAAATGATCGGCCGGTGCTGCTCTACAACCCGCATTTCGATGCGCGCCTGTCCTCCTGGGTCAATCACGGTCCTGACGTGCTGGCTGCCCTTGAAGCGCTGGAGGGCTGGAACGTCATCATTGCGCCGCACACCAAGCTCGGCTGCCGCATCCCCCCGATCGATACCAGCGCCCCGCATATCCGCGTCGACATGGGCAGCCGCCATTCGATCGACATGAGCTACACCATGAGCGCGGACGTCTATCTGGGCGACGTGTCGAGCCAGGTCTATGAATTCCTGTTGGCTCCCCGCCCCTGCATTTTCCTCAATCTGGAGCGGCGTGACTGGCGCGATGACGAATCCTTCGCGCATTGGCGACTGGGGCAGGTGATCGAGGATATCGCGATGCTTCCCGACGCCCTCGCCCGCGCAGCAGACTTGCAAGCCGGGTTCGTTGATGCTCAGGAAGCGGCCATGCGTAATTCCATCGACCTTAGCTACGGCCTCGCCTCCGAACGGCAGGCGGACCTTATCCTCGACTTCGCGGGGACCGACGCGTGAACCAGACGATCACCACCGCCCTGGGCCCGGTCCGCCTGATCGGCGACAATGCCACCCGCATATGGGGCATGGCGAACGCCGAACGCAGCCGCCGCATGGCGGAAAGCGCGGCGAAAAACGGCAGCCGGCTCGGCGCGGGCCACGCCCTGATCTTCAACCTTGCCTTCGTGTTCGACCCGCTGCTGCTGCGGCTTGCACTGGAGGAGCCGGGCACGCTGTTCGCCTGGAACGGCGTACCGATCGTCGGCCAGGTCCCGCTGGAAAGCGATCCCATGCGTGCGGCCAGGCTCATCGACCTTGCCGATGGGCGCAAGCTCTACAACCGCCAGCTGCGCAAGCTGGAGCAGCCGTTCGTCAAGGAGCTGACGCCCGCCACCCGCCGCGAGATCGAGCGGCGCAGCTATTTCGGCGCCTATAAGGGCGTTACCGACCTGCTGACCAAATATCTGTGGCCCGAACTGGCGTTGTGGCTGACGCGGCTCGCCGCCTCGATCGGCATGACGCCCAATATGGTGACGGCGATCGGCGCGACGCTCTGCGTCGTCGCCACCTATCTGTTCGCGCAGGGGCTCTATTGGACCGGCATGCTGGCCGGCTTCATCTTCATGGTGCTGGACACGGTCGACGGCAAGCTTGCCCGTTGCACCATCACCTCGTCCAAATGGGGCAATGTCGCCGACCATGGCGTCGACCTGGTTCACCCGCCCTTCTGGTGGTATTTCTGGGGCGTGGGGCTATCCGCCTGGGGGCTGGCGCTGTCGAACCAGAGCTTCGCGCTCGTCATGGCGGCGGTGATTGCCGGCTATGTGCTGCAGCGACTGATCGAGGGCATGTTCCTCAAGGATTTCGGGATGGACATTCATGTCTGGGGCCGGTTCGACAGCTGGTTCCGGCTGATCACGGCGCGGCGCAATCCCAATATGGTGATCCTGTTCTTCGCGCTGCTCGCCGGGCGGCCGGATGTCGGCCTTGTCGCGGTCGCATGGTGGACCATGATATCGCTGGTCGTGCACGCGGTGCGGCTGCTGCAGGCCTATGGCGTCAAGCGATCGGGCCAGCCTATCGTCAGCTGGATGGAGGCGAGGGCTTGAAGGAGACTGGGGCATGAACGCGACGATAGAGAAGTTCGGCTTTCCCGCGACGCTGATCGCCGAGTTCGACCATTGGGTGGTGCTTTTGCGCCCGGCCCAACCGACCCTGGGCGCCCTGATCCTCGCGGCAAAAAGCGACGCGACGGCCTTTGGCGACCTCCCGGCCGCAGCCCATGCCGAACTCGCCAGCGTCACCAAGGCGCTGGAGAGCGCGCTGACCGGCGCCGTCGGCTATCAGAGGATCAACTATCTGATGCTGATGATGGTCGACCCGCACGTCCATTTCCACGTCCTGCCCCGCTATGAGGGCAGCCGCACCCATGCGGGCATCGATGTGCCGGACGCCGGCTGGCCGGGCCAGCCCGACCTCGGCAGCGCGGTAATGCTCGACGGAGATCAGGTCGCCGCGCTCACCGGCTGGCTCAAACCCTATTTCGCGTAACGCTTTTCCGCCTGCCAGCGGGCGGTGAGCGCCTTGGCCGCTTCGACATCCTGCGGGAAGTCGACCTCCTGCCAGTCCAGCCCCTCGATCGAGACGGTGCCGACGCGGTTGCCCTTGGCGATGATGTCGATGGCGCGCAGATACCAGCGCTCCACCCCCTCGGGCGTGCGCATCATCTGGTCGATCTGGTTGCGGAAGATCGCCGGCCCCTCGCCCCGGAAGGCCAGCATGCCGATCGATTCGGCATTGGTGTCGGGCGGCAGCAGGCGCTTGCCGATGGCGTGGAGGCGACCGGTCTCGTCGCGGTTCACCTTCATGTCGTCATCGTCATAGTCGGTTTTCACGTCGACGGTGACGGTGATCGCATCCTGCCCCTGCGCGATCAGCCTGCCCACGATCTCGTCCGATATGATCGTGTCGCCATTCAGGATGATGAAATCCCTGTCCATCTCCTCCCGCGCGATCCAGCAGGTGCCGAGATTGTCGGCCACCTGGAAGAAGGGATTGAACAGCGTCCGGATGCGCGCGCCGGTGTCGCGATAAAGCTGCAGCGCATGGTCCTCCACCCGCTCGGTGCGGAAGCCGGTGACGACGACGATATCGGTGATGCCGTTGGCCACCAGCGCCGCCACCTGCCAGCTGATGAGGGTGCGGCCGTTGAATTCGATCATGCATTTGGGCACGTCGCGGGTCAGCGGCAGCAGGCGCGAACCCTGGCCGGCGGAAAGGATGATGGCTTTGCTGATACTCATGAAGTCGCGCCTTAAAGCCTTTGATCCGGCGTGGGAAGCGGGGCCCAAGGATTTGCCCTTCGCGCCCGACATCCCTAGATAGGCGCGCCGCCGGGACGGCAGGCCAGCGAAAGGCGCGACAAGAGGTGACAAGCAAGGGCGGATCGGCTGGAGCCAAGGACGGCTTCACGCGCATCCTGGCGAATACGGGCTGGCTGCTGGGCGGCAAGGGCGTGGGCGGCGTGCTGAGCCTCGTCTATCTGGCCATCGTCACGCGCACGCTGGGTGTCGAGGATTTCGGCCGCTTCGCGCTGGTGCTGAGCGCCGCCAATGTGATCAAGGCGGTCGTCAGCTTCGACAGCTGGCAGATCGTCATCCGCTACGGGCAGCAGCATCTGGGCACGGGCGATCATGACGCGCTCAACCGCGTGCTGCGCTTCTGCATCCTGGTCGATCTCGCTTCGGCGGCGGCAGGCGGCCTGATCGCCGCGATCATCATCATCCTTTTCGGCGACCTCATGGAATTGTCGCCCGGCATGGGCTGGCAGACCTGGCTGTTCTGCATGGTGATGATGATCACCATCCGCTCCTCCCCCAACGGTGTGTTGCGCCTGTTCGACCGGTTCGACCTGGGCGCGGCGGCCGAAACGATGATCCCGGTCGGCCGGATGATCGGCGCCGCCGCCGCGCTGCTGCTGATGCCCGACATCACCGGCTTCCTGATCGGCTGGGCCGTAGCCGAATTGTTGTGCGCCGCCGCCTACTGGTGGCTGGCGCTGCGCGTGGGCGGGCCCCGGCTCGGCCAGTGGCGCGCCGGCCGGACGCTTGAGGCGCGGACGGAAAATCCGGGGATCGTCGGCTTTCTGACGGCGACCAATATCCAGATGACGCTGGGGTCGATCGGCCAGCAGGTGGCGGTACTTGTCGTGGGCCTGTTCGTCGGGCCTACGGGTGCCGGCCTCTATCGCCTGGCCAATCAGATGGCGCAGTCGCTGACCAAGATTTCCAGCCTGCTGTCGCGCAGCATCTTCGTGGAACTGAGCCGCACGCAAACCAGCTATGGCGCCGAGGCGCTGAGCACGCTGTTCCGGCGCACCAATCGGCTGGCCTTGATCGCGGGGGGCGCGATCATCATTCTGATCCTGACCATCGGCCACCCGCTGCTGGGGCTGATCGCCGGCAAGGCGTTCCTGCCCGCTTATCCGTTGCTGTTGCTGCTCGGCATCGCGGCCTGCATCGATCTGGTCGGCGTGAGCTATCGTCCGCTGCTGATGGCCACCGACCGTGCAGGCCTGTCGCTGCGGATCACGCTGGGCGCGACGCTGCTGCTGCTGGGGCTGCAGGCGGCGCTGCTGCCGATCTACGGCACGATCGGCGCGGCGAGCGCCAATGTCGTCACCGCCATCGTGGGCTTCGCACTGATGGGTTTGGCGAGCCGCAAGGCCGTGCTGACGCATACAATCGCCGCGCCCATCCCGATGATCGAACCCGAGGATTGACTCGAGGCCCCGATCGGCGACGCTAGGGGCGGAGGTGCAGCCATGACAGACTCGGACAGCTGGAGCGTGGACCGGCTCGCGGCCAATAATCTGCTCGCCCATCTGGGGCTGGAGGCGACCGCCGACACCCTGGAACGGGTGGAGCGTCACTTCGCCCAACATCGGCGAACGGCGATGGAATGGGCGACCCAGCGCGTGCATGCGACGATCATCGACCGTTTCGAAGCCGCGTCCCAGGACTATTTCCTGCACCATAGCGAGGAATGGACCGAAGGCTTCCGCTTCGCCGAGCAGCAGGTGGCGGGAATGACGGCGCGCGATCTGCTGCAGACCGACCCCGGCCAGCCGCAAAGCAAGGGACAAATATTGCGGCACCTCGTCCGCCACGCGCGGCGGAGCCTTTAGAGCGGGATGACGTTAGATGGATTCAAGTTGCCTCCGTTCGTTTCGAGCGAAGTCGAGAAACGCAAGCGCAGTTCTTGCTGTTTCTCGACTTCGCTCGAAACGAACGGATCAAGGTAAAGTCATCCTACTCTAGCGGGCCTGCGCGGCCAGGATCTGCTCGATCAGGGTCACGTCCTCCACCTTGTCGGCGTCGATGCAGGCTTCCGCCTTCTCCATCGCGACCAGGCGTGCGGTCAGGCCGAAACGTCGACCGATCCGCGCAACGCCGCCGCGCAGCGTCGACATGCGCAGCAGCGCGCCGATCAGCGCCAAAGGCCCGAAGGCGGCAAGGATCTTCCAACCCTTCTTGCGGTCCTGCTCGACCTCCTGCCACAGGCTGACGATCGGCCGGACTCGCCCGCTGCCGAACCAGAAGAGGTTCGCGCCCGACCACCAGCCGTCGCGGAATTTGAGCCAGGTGCGGCGCGACGCCGGATAGCGCGCCAGCAGAGTCGCGCGCTCCACCATGGCCACCGCCAGGTCCGCCCCCCTCGCCTGCGTCACGAACTGGTCAAGCATGTCCCGGTCGAGCAGCACATGGTCTGCCGTCGTCACCAGCAGCGGAAAGGGCAGGTCGGCGCGGTCCAGCAAACCAATGAGAGTCAAGGCGATGCCGCCCGCGCTTTTTTCGAAGAGGACCCTGGGATGGCGCGCAAGCCAGGCGGTTGCCGGCTCTGCCGCATAGAGTTCGGGCGTCTGGGTCAGGATCAGCACGCGGCCGACCGCGGGATGGGACAGAAGCGTGCGCGCGGGATGATTGATCATCGGTTCCCCCGCAACCGGCGCGAGCGGCTTGATCGCTACGCCAGCCGCCTGCGCCAGCGGATCGGAACCGGGGCGCGATCCGGCGAGCAGGAGGGCGGTGATCTCAGTCATGCCCGCCGGTTAGCCGAGCGGGCCAAGGACGGGAAGCGCCTAATTCCCGGCCGCAACCGATCCGGCCGGCGCGGAATTCTGCGCCAGCTGCTGTGGAAGGCCCGGGCGCAAGCTCTTGAGCTGCACCAGACGCGCCCGGAAGGCGGCCAGCTCCCGCCCGGCAAGCTGCGCGGTGGTGGTGAACTTCACCGACAGCGGATTGATGGTACGGCCGTTGCGGTACAGTTCATAATGGAGATGCGGGCCGGTGGAGAGGCCGGTCGACCCGACATAGCCGATCACCTGACCCTGGCGCACGCGTTGGCCATAGCGCGCGGCGATGCGGCTCATATGCGCATAGCCGGTCGCCAGGCCATTGCCATGTTCCAGCCGAACATAATTGCCATGGCCGCCATGCCGCCCCGAATAGGAAACGACGCCGTCGGTCGCCGCATAGATGGGCGAGCCATAAGCCGCGGCAAAGTCGATGCCGGCATGCATGCGGGTATAGCCCAGGATCGGGTGGCGGCGCATGCCGAAGCCGGACGACATGCGGCCTGCGACCGGCGCGGAAAGGACCCCGCGCCGTTCCCCGACGCCCGAGGCCTCGAACCACTGGCTGCGGCCCTCGCTCGTCCATTTGAGCATGTCCACGCCCCGGCCGCTGGGCCGGTGCAGGCCGGCGAACAGCAGGTCGCCCACTTCGACGTCCCCGGTTTCGGCACGGCGATATTCGGTGATGATGTCGTAGCGGTCGCCGGCATGGATCGACCCCAGGTCGACCTGCTGCGCGATGACGCGAAGGAAGGACTGGATCGCCTTGGGCGGCGCGCCGGCGGCGCGGGCGGACTGGTAGATGCTGTCGCCAATGACACCCTGGATGCGCAGCGGCGTGTCGTCGACATGGATCGGGGTGCGCTGGACCTGCAGCACGCCGCCGGCGCGACTCACCTCCAGCGCAAGATCGAGACGCGCCCGGAACGCAAGCCGGTCGAGCGGACGCGGCATGTCGCGGCTGGCGCGGCGGCCAAGGATGATGTCGAGCGGGGTGCCCGGCTTCATGCCGCCGGCGATGTCACCCTGAACCAGGCTCATGACGGTGGCGACATCGCCATTGCTTACCCCTGCGCGGGCCAGAGCGCGGCCAAGCGAATCGCTGCCGCCGATCTGCGCGCGCAATTCGATCTGCGGGCGCTCGGGCGTCTCGCGCAGCGGCTGGACGGCGTCGGTCGGCCCCATGCGCCGGCCGCTATCGGCACCCAGCGCCAGCGGCGTGATCATCTGGCTGCGCACTTCGTCGAACTGCGCCTGCTCCAGCAGCGGCTGCGGTTCGCCGGGCAGCGGATGGAAACCGGGGGAGAGATAGAGGGCAGCGGCGCACAGGCCGAAACAGGTCGCAAGGCCGCGGAACCAGGTGGCGCTGCCGACCCGCTGGCCCAAGTCCGGGACCAGTTCCACATCGTCGGCCCAGTCGCGCAGGCGGACGCGCCAGTCCCGCCGATCAGCGGCGGGCAGCGCCCCCTTGCCGATGGCGTCGGTCAGCCAAAGGGACGCGGACGCGCCCCCCTGCTGGGACCCAAGCGAACTTCCATGAAACACGTAAAAGGCCCCCCGAGGGCGTTGATTACGCACGACCCCCGCCGCGCGTTCGTGGCCATTGTTGTGAATGCATAGGGTTAAAGTCAAATAAAGACGGATTTTTTAACCCTTTTTACGCGACGAAACGTGCCGTTAAATCGCTAAGCCTCATGTCGTTTCACAAGGGAGACATTTCCGTCCCCCTATCCCCTTGCCCTAGCCGTCTTCATCCCCGACATAGAGAGGATCATGGCCCAGTTCGCCCGATCGCCCGTCACCGCCGTGCTGGGTCCTACCAATACCGGCAAGACTCACCTGGCCGTCGAGCGCATGTGCGGCCATTCCAGCGGCATGATGGGCTTTCCGCTGCGATTGCTCGCCCGCGAGGTCTATGACCGGGTGGTCGCGATCAAGGGCGCGCATCAGGTGGCCCTCATCACCGGCGAGGAAAAGATCGTGCCGCCGGGCGCGCGCTATTATCTCTGCACCGCCGAATCGATGCCAGTCCACGGGGACTATGCCTTTGTGGGGTTGGACGAGGCGCAGCTGGGCGCCGATCCCGAGCGCGGCCATATCTTCACCGACCGGCTCCTGCGGGCCCGCGGCCGCGAGGAGACGATGATCCTCGGCTCCGCCAGCATCAGTCGGGTCGTTAAAGCCCTGGTGCCGGAAACGGAGATCATCAGCCGACCGCGCTTCTCCACCCTCTCCTATGCCGGCGCGAAAAAGCTTTCCCGCCTGCCCAAGCGCTCCGCCGTCGTCGCCTTCTCCGCCGAGGAGGTCTATGCCGTGGCCGAAATGCTGCGGCGTTTCCGGGGAGGGGCGGCTGTGGTGATGGGCGCCCTGTCCCCGCGCACCCGCAACGCGCAGGTGCAGATGTTCCTGAATGGCGAGGTCGACTATCTGGTCGCCACCGACGCCATCGGCATGGGGCTCAATCTCGACGTCGCGCATGTCGCCTTCGCCTCGCTGCGCAAGTTCGACGGGCGGCGGACGCGGCGGCTGACCATTGCGGAAATGGCGCAAATCGCTGGGCGCGCGGGGCGGCATCACAAGGATGGCACGTTCGGCAGCCTCGGCCATGAAGATGGCGACGCTGCCTTCATGCCAGAGGAAATAGAAGCGATCGAGGCGCACCACTTCCCCCCCGTCGACCAGCTTTACTGGCGCGAAGGCCAGCCGCGCATGGACAGCGTCAACCGCCTGATCCTGGAACTGGAAACGCGGCCGGACCGCGATGAACTGCGCGCCGCGCCGGAAGCCACCGACCTGGCCGTGCTGAGGCGGCTGGCGGACGATCCGGTCGTCATCGAACGGGTCAAGGGCAAGAAACAGGTCGAACGGCTTTGGGCCGCCTGCAGCCTTCCCGATTTCCAGAAGCTGGGTGCGGAGCATCATGCCCGTACCGTCAACCGCATCTGGCGATTCCTGTCCGAAGGCCATGGCCATATCCCGCGCGACTGGTTCGCCCAACAGATTGCGCGACTCGATTCGGTGCAGGGCGATATCGACACGCTGTCGGGCCGGATCGCGGCGGCGCGCACCTGGGCCTATATCGCCCATCGCCCCGATTGGCTGGAACATCCCGCCGAAATGACGGAGCGCACACGCGCGCTGGAGGAAAAGCTGTCCGATGCGCTGCACGCCGCGCTGACGCAGCGTTTCGTCGATCGCCGCACCACCGTCCTGCTGCGCGACATCGGGCAGAATGCCGCCGACCTGCCGGTCGATGTGGAGCCAGACGGGACGGTTTGCGTGGATGGTGAGACGATCGGGCGACTTGACGGATTTCGTTTCTCGGTCGATCCGGCTACGCGGCATCAGGACAGGAAGATGCTGTTGGCGGCGGCCGAACGTCGCCTTGGAAGGATATTGCGAGTGAAGGCTGACGAATTGCTGGGCGCGCCCGATACCGATTTAGCGCTCATGGACGAGGCGGGACAGGCGCCGGGCATCCACTGGCAGGGGAACCCGGTGGCGGCGCTGCTGGGCGGCGCGTCGCTGCTGGCACCGGAAATCCGGCTGGATCGCGGGCTGCTGGCGCTCGGCCAGGATGTGCAGAAACAGGTGCTCGCCCGCCTGTCGACCTGGTTCGACGCGCAGAAGGAAAAGCATCTTCTGCCCCTCACCAAGATGGTGGCGAGTTCGGCCGACCCGGAAGTGCCCGCCGTGGTGCGCGCCGTCTTTGCCCAGCTGGCGGATGCGGGCGGCGTGATCGCGCGGACCGAACTCGATCCGGCGCTCGCCCATCTCGACAAGGACCAGCGGCACCTGCTGCGCCGTGCCGGCATCGATATCGGCGTGCTCGACATCTATCATCCGGGGCTGCTGAAGCCCGGCGCGGCCCGCTGGCGCGCGGCGCTGCTGGCGGCGCGGATCGGCAAGCCCTGCCTGCCCCTGCCCGGCCCCGGCCTCACCCTGATCCCGGCGGGAGAGAAGCCGGAGCAGATGGGCGCCCGGATCGCCGGCTTCCGCGGCTTTGGCGAGCAGATGCTGCGCATCGACATGGCCGAACGCATGGCCCGCGCCGCGCATGAGGCGATCGCCAAGGGCGAAACCTTCACCGCGCAGAGCCCACAGATCGTTTCGCTCGGCCTCAGCGAAGCGGCCTTCCTCCAGTTGATGCGCCTTGCGGGCTTCCGTCCGGTCGAAGCACCGGCAGAAGGCGGGCCGAACTGGGCCTTCCGTGGCCGGCAGAAGGCCCGACCCGAGCAGCAGGCACGCGGCCAGGCGCGGCGCGGCGCACCGTCGCACCGGGGCTCGGCGCGCCCCGCGCCCGCGACACCGGCGGCTCCGATCGGCAATCATGCCTTTGCGGGCCTTGCCGACCTGCTGGGGCGCAATGGCTGACGCCGCGCCTGTCGGCGTGCACGGGCCCAGCCTGCGCATCGACAAATTCCTGTGGTTCACCCGTTTGGCGAAAAGCCGCTCGGTGGCTCAAAAAATGGCGGAAGACGGCCACATCCGCCTCAATGGCCGCCGTATCGAACGCTCTCACGCGCCGGTCCGTGCGGGCGACCTCATCACCTTTCCCCACTCCAGCGGCGTGCGCGTGGTGCGGGTGATCCAGCTGCCCGGCCGGCGCGGGCCCGCACCCGAAGCGCAGGGTTGTTACGAAGAGCTGAAGATCGGCAACTAGGCCGGCAAAAATATCCTCATTGACCTTCGCGCTCGCGGGGCATAGCAGGGCGCCGCTGTCAAACCCTAAGAGTGCCTGACCCATGACCTATGTCGTGACCGACAACTGCATCCGCTGCAAATATATGGATTGCGTCGAGGTCTGTCCCGTGGACTGTTTCTACGAGGGCGAGAACATGCTGGTCATCAATCCGAACGAATGTATCGACTGCGGCGTGTGCGAGCCGGAATGCCCGGCCGAAGCGATCCTGCCCGATACGGAGAACGGCCTGGAGCAATGGCTCGAGCTGAACACCAAATTCTCCGCCGAATGGCCGAACATCACCGTCAAGGGCGAGGCGCCGGCCGATGCCGACGAGATGAAGGGCGTTGAAAACAAGCTTGAGAAATTTTTCTCGCCTGAACCCGGCGCGGGCAACTGATCCGTTCCATCGATCGGACATTTTCGCTGCCGCAAGGAAAATGGCGATACGCCGTCCCGTTTAATGCGATAAACCTGTCCATCTGGCGACAGGCAATCCCATCCGTTCGCTCGCGACAGGGCATCATCTACCGGATCTTGTGTCCAGGGGTGGCAATTTTATTACGAATCTGGTAAATAGGCGTCAAGAGGCGGATATGGTCGCATTCGCCCCGGAGTATTGAATCATGTCCTGACGGTAGCGTCGCGGTTTTGCCCGGCTTGTGCCTTATAGCTGCGTACCGACTTAACGGCTCCCGTCCCCGGTAGAATTAGAAAGGTTTCAAATGGCTGCCAAGGCGCTGTCCTTTGACGTTGGTGATTATGTCGTTTACCCCAAACATGGTGTCGGCCGCGTCGTAGAGCTTCAAAAGGAGCAGATCGCGGGCATGGAGTTGGAGCTGTATGTGCTCCGCTTCGAAAAGGAACGCATGACGTTGCGTGTGCCTACCAACAAGGCCGAAGGCGTTGGCATGCGCAAGCTGTCCTCCAACAAGACGTTGGAAGAAGCGATCGATACGCTCAAGGGCAAGCCCAAGGTGAAGCGCACCATGTGGTCGCGCCGCGCCCAGGAATATGAAGCGAAGATCAATTCGGGCGATCTGGTGTCGATCGCGGAGGTGACCCGCGACCTGTTCCGCGCCGACGATCAGCCCGAACAGAGCTATTCCGAACGCCAGATCTTCGAAGCCGCGTCCAGCCGCCTCGCCCGCGAACTCGCGGCGATGGAGGAGACGGACGAGCCGAGCGCGCTCAAGAAGATCCTGCGCATCCTCAATGAAGCCGCACCCAAGCATGTGAAGGTGGAAGGCTGAACCTTTTTCGGCCGAGCCGTCACCGGCAGGCCGATACAGGAAAGGGCGTCCCGAACAGGGGCGCCCTTTTTGTTGGGTGGATTTGCCGGCCCACGAGCCGAAAGCCTTCTCTCTCTGGCAGCCAGCGTGAAAAACCGCCGTTTATTGGCTCTTTGCCGCGCCGGCGGCATCCCGGGCAGCGTCGCCGACATCGCTCGCCGCCTGGCCGACCTGCGTCGCCGCGCTTTCGACCGCGCTGTTCTTGCGGGATTCGCTGCTGACCAGGAAGAATGCGGCGATCGCCACGACCACGACCAGCAGCAGCACGATCAATGCCGTCCCGCCGCTGCGCTTTTCGATCACCGTCGTCGTGGTCGTCGGACGCTCCTGATAGTCTGCCATGAACTCCTCCTCGTCATCACGCCACCCGCACAAAAAATGCGCGGGGGTGCGGAGAGGTTCCGGATGGCGGTATTGTGAATGGCTTCAGGTGGATTGGAGACATTTCGACTTTCGTCACCCCGGACTTGATCCAGGGTCCCGCTGTTCTTTCAAACAACTGAGCAAGCACATAGAAAGAAGAAGCGGGATCCCGGGTCAAGCCCGGGATGACGTTGGATTTTAGGGGCGCAAATGCCCGAAACCGCCTCTATTCGCCCACCGGCACAAAAGCGCCCTTGGCCCGGTCCTTGACGACCTTGTCGGCGCGGAAGACCGATCCGCTCATGCTGATGTACACGCCCGGCTCCGCCACCTGCACGGTCGCGAACGCCATGCCCAGGTTGAAGCTCGCGTCGCTCTCGCTGAAACGCGCGGGCGCCAGCGCACCGACCAGCACCACGGTCTTGCCCTCAACAGACGCGAGCAGCTTGGCCGTTTCCGTCATGGTATCGGTGCCATGGGTGATGATGATATGGTTTTCCGGAGCGGCCACCACATGATCGCGGATCAGCGCCCGATCGGCGTCGTCCAGCTCCAGACTGTCCTTGCGGGTGACCTCCTCGATGCGGAAGGGGCGCTTGACGCGGGCGATCTCCAGCAGCTTGGCCATCACCGTCTCGCCCACCTGATAGTCGGACAGGGCGTCGAAATAGATTTTGTCGATCGTCCCGCCGGTGGTCAGGACAAGGATCGGCGTATCGGTGGACAGCATGGAAAGGCTCCAGATCAGGTTGACGCCGCTGTATAGGATTTCCCCGCCGGCCGAAACAGCGCGGCTTCAGCGGCCTCGCGCCATTTCCTCGCCCCGATCGCGCGCCGCAACCAGCGTGTCGGTCAGCAGCGCCAACAAGCGATCGTCGGCATCCAGGACATTCAGGCCCTGCCGCGTCATCCCGCCGGGGCTGGCGACGCGATCCGCGAGAATGGCCGGGCTCTCCTGCGCCTGCGCCGCCATGTTCGCGGCCCCCTGCACCGTCGCCAGCGCCATGCGGGCCGACTGTTCCGCCGAAAGCCCAAGCGCCTCGCCGGCCCGTGCAAAGGCATCGACGAAACGGAAGAGAAAGGCGGGGCCGCAGCCCGAAAGCGCGGTCACTTCATTGAACTGGCCCTCATCCGCGATCCACTCGGCAAGACCGAGCGGTCGCATCAGCGATTCGGCGGCGGCGCGCCCTTCTGCAGAAATCATCGCGTCGGCATACAGCGCGGTGACGCCCTGCCCGATGCCGACCGGCAAGTTCGGCATGGCGCGCACGAGATCCCGAGCGCCCGGCATCTGACGACGCAATTGGGCAAGCGGCGTGCCCGCCAGGATGGACAGGATGCGGGTGTCGGCCCGCACCAGCGGCGCCAGCGAGGCGGCGACATCGCCGAGTTGATAGGGCTTCATCCCCAGCAGGACGGTCGCGCCTTCGGGCAGGATGGCGGGATAGGCCGTCACCACGCGCACGCCGTCCGCAACCGGCTTGCCACTAGGGCGCAGCACGGTGACGCGCGCGGGATCGAGACCGCAGTCGAGCCAGCGGAACAGCATTTGCCCCGCCATATTGCCGCAGCCGACAAGGAACAGATGCGCGGGCCAATGGTCGCTCATGGCAGGCCGGCTCAGGCTTCGCCGCGGGTTTCGATGAGACTGGCGGAGATGGCCTCCGTCGGCGTCTTCCCGCCCCAGAGGACGAACTGGAACACGGGGTAGAAGCGCTCGCATTCGTCGATCGCGGTTTCCACCAATATCTGCGCCTGGTCGAGCGTCAGGACGCCGCCCGCGCCGAGCAGTGCGCCATGACGGAAGAGGATGATGCCGCTTGACGACCACAGTTCGAAATGGCCGAGCCACAGCTGTTCGTTGATCAGGCCCAGCGTCTCATAGATCGCCGCGCGCTTTTCATCGGTGACGCGGATGTCGGGCAACGCGAGCAGTTGCAACACCTGATCCTCGTCACGCCAGATACCGCGCAGCTCATATTGCGCCCAACTGCCTTGCGTGCTGGCGACGATCTCATCCTCACCAACCTGATCGAAACTCCAGCCATGCGCCTCGAAATAGGCGGCCAGCATGTCGATCGGCGCGGCTTCCTGGCCGCCATTTTCAAACTCGTCGCTGTCCATCATCTGCAGGCCATAGAGCATGTTCCGGCTCGGAGGGAACCGGCCGACTCGGGAAAACGCATGAAATTAGGGGATCGTTGCAGAAATCCAACGGACAGGCGGCCGATGCTGCCTATTCCACGTCGGTCGGCTTGCCGGTCGAGGACCGCACGCTCTTCTTCACCGGCTGGGGCGTCCGGCCTTCCAGCGCGTCGATCCGGGCCTTGAGCAGTTCGACCTCCTCGCGCGCGGCGGCGGCGAGCGCCTTGAGCGCGTCGAATTCATCGCGGCTGACGAAATCCATGCCGCCGATCCACTGCTTCGCCTTTTCGCGCGCATTGGTTTCGAACTCGCGGCTCATGCCCGCGACCGTTCCGGCCGCGCCGTTCACCAGCTTGGCAAGGTCGTCGAAAAAGCGGTTTTCGCTCTGCATGATCCTCATGTCCTATATTGCACGGCGCGGGTGCCGCGCCAAAAATCATATCTGGGTCTTGAGCGCGGGCGCGACAAGGGTTTCAGCCTCCGGGTTGAGGCGGCCGATCTCATAATTGAGGAAGGAGGCAAAGGCCAGCCAGGCAAGATAGGGCAGCAGCAGCAGCCCCGCCCCGCGCCGAATGCGCCAGAACAGCAGCGCCGTCACCGCCACCAGGGCGAATAGCATCAGGATCAGCCCCAGCGCATTGTCGACCTGATGCGCACGGAAGAAGAGCGGCGACCAAAGCAGGTTGAGCAACAACTGGACGAGGAAGAGACCGACGGCGAGCCCCCGCCCCCTTGCTCCACGCGCGTGGATGATGATGGCGAGCGCCAGGCCCATGAAGATGTAGAGGATCGTCCAGGCCACCCCGAACGCCCATCCGGGCGGCATCAGATCAGGCTTGGCGAGCGCATCGAACCAGCGATTGCCATAGCCGCTATTGGCGAGCCGACCCGACAGGAACCCTAGAAAAACAATGGCTGGCACGGTGACGAGCGCCCAGCGCAGATAGGACAGGCGCAACTGGCCTGGGGACGCGATCTCGTTCATCGGCAACGCAGCTCCACACAACTATTCGGCGGCTTCGGGCGAATCCTTCAAGGCCGAGTCAAGCCGCCGACTCACGGTTTGCGGTGAAACGGTTCGTCCCGCAAGCCGCGAATAGAGGATGGGGATCAGGAACAGGGTGATCAAAGTCGCCAGGCTGACGCCGAACACCACCACGACGCCGATCGAGTGGCGCGCCGCCGCCCCCGCACCGCCGCGGATCACCAGCGGGACGGCGCCGATGACGGTGGCTATGGAGGTCATGAGGATCGGGCGCAGGCGTCGCGCGGCGGCCTGGCGGATGGCGTCGGCGATCTCCAGCCCCTCGTCGCGCAGCTGGTTGGCGAACTCGACGATCAGGATGCCGTTCTTCGCGGCAAGGCCCACCAGCATGACGATGCCGATCTGGCTGTAGAGGTTGATCGACCCGCCGGTGAGCGCCAGCCCCAGCACCCCGCCCGCCACCGCCAGCGGCACGGTCGCGATGATGACGCCGGGATGGATGAAGCTTTCGAACTGAGCGGCGAGCAGCAGATAGACGATGAGGATGGTGAGGCCGAAGACCAGCCAGATCGAACTGCCCGTCTCCCGCAGCGACTGGCTTTCGCCGCGATAGCCGATCGCCAGCACTTCGGGCGACTGGCGCGCCTGCCCCTCCAGGAAAGTGAGCGCTTCGCCCAGCGAATAGCCGGGCGCAAGGCCCGCCTGCAGGGTGATGGCGCGCAGCTTGTTGTAGCGATTGAGCTGACGCGGCCCGGCCACCTCGCGCACCGTTACGACGGAAGAAAGCGGCACCAGCGCGCCGGTGCGGGTGCGCACCTGGATGCGCTCCAGATCGGCGAGCGTCTCGCGCCCCTGCCGCTCCGCCTGGACCAGCACGCGATATTCCTCCCCCCGATCGACATAGGTGGTGACGCGCCGGGAGCCCAGCAGCGTCTGCAGCGCCTGGCTGATATCATTGGCGGATACGCTCAGGTCCCCGGCACGCTGCCGGTTCACCTCGATCCGCATCTGCGGCTTGGTTTCCTTATAGTCGCTGTCGAGGTTGATGAGCCCGGGATTGCCCGCAGCCGCCGCCATGATCCGATTGCGCGCCGCCAGCAGCCCTTCATAGGTCGATCCGGCCAGCACAATATTGACCGGCAGCCCCCGGCCCCGCGCGAGACCGGAACGCGGCGACACATTGCCGCGCACGCCGGGCTGATCGGCGATGATCTTGTTGATCCTGTCGGCCACCTGCGCCGTGGTGATGGTCCGATCTTCCCAGGGACGCAGGAAAGCGATGATATTGCCGCCGTTGAAATCGTCGCTCGACCCAAAACCACCCGGCGTGCGCATGTTCAGCACCTTGAGGCTGCCGTCCTTCAACAGTGGCCGCAGATCATCCTCGATGCTCTGCATATAGGCCTTCATCCGATCGAAGCCGGTGCCCTCCGGCGCGCTGATCTGGCCGTCGATCACGCCGGTATCCTCCGCCGGCGCGAGTTCGGTGGGCAGGGCGAGAAAAAGCGCGCCTGCCGCGCCCAGGAAGACGAGCAGCGCGACGATCGCCACCGCCGGCCGGATCAGCACCCGGTCGAGCAGCCGCGTGTAGAAGGCCTCCAGCCGCTGGAACCGATCATCGACCCAGCGCGCCAGCCGGCCGCGTTCGCTGTGCCGCAACAGCTTGGAACAGAGCATCGGCGCCAGGCTGAGCGAAATGAAGCCGGAAAAGGCGATGGCGGCGACCATCGCGATCGCCAGTTCGCGGAACAGGAGGCCCGTCTGCCCCGCCAGGAACATCACCGGCACGAAGACGGCGCACACCACCAGCGTCGTGGAGATAATGGCAAAGCCCACCTGCCGCGTGCCGAGATAGGAGGCAAGCAGCGGGTCCTCGCCCTGTTCGATGCGGTGATAGACATTTTCCAACACGACGATCGCGTCATCGACCACCAGGCCGATCGCGAGCACGAAGGCGAGCAATGTCAGAAGGTTGAGCGACAGGCCCAGCAGCCACATGACGGCGCAGGTCGCCAGCAGGCAGATCGGCACGGTGATCGACGGGATGATCGTCGCCCGCATCGACCCCAGGAACAGGAAGATGACGAGCACGACCAGGATCGCCGCCTCAAGCAGCGTGTCGTAGACATTGTCGATCGCCCGGCTGATGAACAGCGATTCGTCGGAGCCGATATTGACCTGCATGCCCTGCGGCAGGTTGGGGCGTAGTTCCTCGATCAACGCCTTGGCCCGCTCCGCGACCTCCAGCGTATTGGCGCCGGATTGACGGATGATGCCCATGCCGATGCCGGTGCCGCCGTTGGAGCGGAAGGAGGTGTAGGGATTTTCCGGCCCCTGCTCGATCCGCGCGACATCGCCCAGCTTCACCTGATACCCGTCGGCGCCGCGCCCGACGACAAGCTGCGCGAACTGTTCGGGCGTGGAGAAGGCGCGCTCGACGCGCAGGGTCTGGTTCTGGTCCTTCGATTCGAAGCGGCCGGCAGGCAGCTCGACATTCTGCGCGCGCAGGGCGCCTTCGATATCGGCGGGCGTCAGGGCGAACGCAGCAAGCCGCTCCGCATTCAGCCAGACGCGGGTCGCCGGCCGCTCGTCGCCGCCGCCGTTGACGCGGGCGACGCCGTCGATCGCGGAAAAACGGTCGATCACATTGCGGTCGAGATAGTCGGCGATCTGCGTCGGCGTCCAGCCCGGCCGCGTGAACACGATGAACATGATCGGGCGGGCGTCGGCATCGACCTTGCGGATCTCGGGCGCCAGCGCATCCTCGGGCAGATCCTCCGTCACCGCGCCGACACGGTCGCGCACGTCGTTAGCGGCGGAATCGATGTCGCGCGACGGGCTGAATTCGATGCTGATCGCGGAGGTGCCGTCGCGCGAGGTCGAGGTGATGGTCTGGATCCCCTGAACGCCCGCGACGGAATCCTCGATGATCTGGGTGATCCGGGTTTCGACCACCGATGCCGCGGCGCCGGTATAGCTGGTCTCCACCGACACGATCGGCGGATCGGTATCGGGATATTCGCGGACCGAGAGGCTCAGATAGCCGACGATGCCGACGAT
>DATFDS010000004.1:0-3963 GCA_035251955.1 Sphingobium sp.
CGAGCTTGATATGGCGTTGCTGTGACATGGTGGTTCTCGCGCAGATAGATGAAGCTTGACGTTAGAGCCCCGGCCGGGCCCCGACCAACGCGCATCGATCGTCCTTCTATGAGATGATCAAATAGGGACGCGCCGGACGGCGCATCGGCGCTCCTACCGCCGGAAGGTGATGGTGAACAGCACCGTGCGCGGGTCGGTGAGATTGGCGGCGCGCCAGGCGGGCAGGCGCGCCGCGCCCGAATTGCCGTCGATCGTGTACCCGGCGCCCATCGCATATTGCTTGTCGAACAGGTTGCGGGCGGAAAGTGCCGCGGTCCACAGGCCGTTTTCCGTGGTGTAGGACAGGCGCGCATTGACCAGCGTCTGTTCCGGCAGCAGCGTCGTGATGGCGTTATTGCCGCTGGTATAGGAAGAGCTTTGATAGTTCACATCGGCATTGGCGACTATGTCGCCGGGTATCGCGATCGGCAGATTCCATGTCACCGATGCGCGACCCTGCCATTTGGGTGCGTTGGGGAGCGCCGCGCCGACAAAGGGCTGACTGTTGATGGAAGCGCCATCGGGATAATAGATGTTCGGCGGGATGATGGTGGGCACGTTGGCGGCGCCGATATATTCGTCCAGCCGCGCCTTGAGATAAGCCCCGTTCATGTCGAAGACCAGTCCGTCGAACGGCACGAACTGCCCTTCGAACTCGATGCCGCGTGACGACCCCTTGCCCGCGTTGAAGCGGCGGGTCAGCGGCTCGGCGGGATTGGTGACGCTGTCGGTCGTGGTGATCTGGATATCATCGAAGGTCAGGTAAAATCCGGTGAGGTTGGCCGTGATCCGCCCGTCCAGCCATTTCGTCTTGAGGCCAAGTTCGTAATTGGTGACGACCTCGGGGTTGAAGGGCAGTTCGGCCTGGCGCGCGCCCGCGGCGGCCGGTGTCTGCGCCCGAAAATCAAAGCCGGCCGACTTGGTCCCGCGGGAAATGGTGCCATAGGCGGTGACATCGGGCGAGAATTTATAGTCGATCGACACACGCGGCTGCCAGGTCGTCCAGCTCTTGCGCGGGTTGACCGTCCAGACCAGCGATGCGGGTTCGCTGAACAGGACCTGATAGAAGTTGTCAGCTGTCGCTGTCGTTGCGGACAGGTTGTAGAGCTGGTTGTTGTTGCTGTGCCGTTCATAGTTGAAGCGCAGGCCGGCGGTCAGCGTCAGCGCGTCGGTGGCGTCGAACTTGCCCTCGCCATACCAGGCGACGTTGTCGGTCTTCTGGCGGATTTCCGTATAGACCGGGCGATAGCGCACCTGGCTGCGGATGTTGCTGTTCGCGATGCCGTTGAACGCCGCGCCGATATTGGCCCGGCGGTTGGTGAACCACCATTCGTGAAAAAGATAGATGCCGGTCGTGAAGTTGAAGCGGCCATAATCGCCTTTCAGCTGCACTTCTTCCTGGTAGGTGCGGTCGCGATAATCGACCCATTGGCTGCCGCGGCCATAAAATTCACCGACATTGTCGAACATCGCCACCTGTCGCCAGCCATAGGCGCCGGTCAGCGACGTCAGTTGCAGATGATCATCAATGTCGTAGGCGATCTTGAGGCTGCCGGTCAGATGATCGAACCGCTGCTCTGGATAAAGCTGATTATAGGCGTTGCGGTCGCTCCGCAGCAGATCCTGTACGCCGCGTCCGGACGAACGGTCGCGCACGCCATAGATGGACAGGATGATGTCGAGATTGGCCCCCGGCGTCCAGCGCAGCTTGGCGCGGCCAGCCAGATAGTCGACCGTGTTGACGTCCCGGCCTGACTGGATGTGCGTGTCGAAGCCGTCCCGGCCATGGTAGGAGAGTGCGGCAGACCCGAAGACGTTGCCCCCCAGCGGCCCGGACGCAGCGACGCCCAGACGGCGGTCGAAATAGGTGCCGATCGACGCGGTCGCCTTGAACTTCGGCGTTTCGTCGGGAACGGTGCTGGTGATGACGACGGCACCACCGGCGGCGGCGTGGCCAAATGCCTGGCCCTGCGGCCCGCGGAATATCTCCACACGCTCTATGTCCAGCAGTTCCGACTGGGAACCCAGATTCTTGGGGATATAGATGCCGTCCTGATAAACCGGCACGGACGGTTCGCCCTGCTCGTCCGCTTCGCCGACGCCGCGGATGAAGAAGCGGGCGTTGAGATAGGAGACGACGGTGCGTGCCTGATAGAGGTTGGGGACGATATTATCCAGTTCGCGGGTGGCGGTGATGCCCGATTGTTCGAGCCGGTCGTTGGACAGGGAGGTAATGGCGAGCGGTGTCTTCTGGACCGCCTTCAGCCTGTCATCCTTCTGGCCGGTGATGACGATCTCGGCCTCGGCCGCGCTATTCGCCTCCGTGGCCGCGTCATCGATGGGCGTTTGTGCGCAGGCCGGATGGGCGGCGAGGGCGGCGATGCTCGCCGCGAGAGGCCAATGGCGATGCTTTGCGCGAAGACGGCGTGTGAACATATTATCCCCTTGATTTCGGGGGTTCGCCGAATGATCTTTCGCCTCAATACCCCTGTTATCGTCATATCGAATATTTGGCGGGGATTTGTAAAACCAGTTAAGCTAATAAGCCGATCATGTAAGAAATAGTATGATGACGCTGCCAGTTGCTATTTATATTTAAAATATGAAATTTCCTTTGGGTATGCGGATGAGATCAGTACATGGCGGCTATGGCCTGGTCCGGGTCGAGGCTTCCGCCGACGCATCCGCCTGCAAGCTGTGATAGCGGCGGGCGGCGGTTTCGCCCCCTTCATGCAACAGGGAACCCAGCAGGCGATAGCGATCGAGATGGCCGTCCTCGTCCGGCCGATCCCATCCATGGTCGCGCCGGATGCGGCCGAGATGGCCGGCCAAGCGGATCGCGTCGGGATCCACCGCCTCTGCCACATGCTGGTCGGGCGCGACATAGATGGCGTCCGATGCGCAATAGAGTTCGCACATGTAGCAGGTTTGACATTGATCCAGCCGGGCGATGACGGGCGTGCCGTCGCCAGCGTCCAGCACATGGGTGGGACAGACCGCGACGCAGCTGTTGCAGCCGTTGCACAGGTCTTCGAAAATATGCGCGATCATGCCGCCGCCTCCGCATAGGCCCGGCTTTCCGGCCGCGTCCAGACCCGGTCCAGTCCGCCGGTCAGCAGGCGGACGGCGCCGTCGGGCCTCAACCCCGGCGCATCGACGCGGACGTGGATGCCGCGACTTTCCTTGCGCGCGATAGCCGCCGCCGTGCACCAGCGCGCCGTCGCGGTCATAGCCACCGTTTCGCGCAGGCCGACCAGCGCCAGCCCCTTTGCCCGGCCATGGTCGCCGAGCGTGCGCCAATGATCGTCGAGCAGGGCAAGGCTGTCGGTCAACTGCGCTTCGCTCCGCCACAGCGAATGCCGATAGCCGTTCATATGATGATCGACATCGGCCTCGATCGCTTTCCGGTCGATCGTGCGTTCCGCCGAGGCGGGATGGATGCCGACCGTACCGACCGCCCGAGCCTTGCCGGCAAGTCGGTTGCGCGATGACAGTGCCCGCCGCGCTGCCGCCGCGCCCGCGATCTGGCCGGAGGTCAGCGCCCAGGCGCTGTTCACCGCGCCGCCGCCGCTGATCGCGCCGGTGGCGAGTTCGCGGGTGGCTGCGTCGCCGGCGGCATAGAGGCCGGGCGCCGTCGTCCCGCAATCCTCATCGATGATGCGCAGGCCGCCAGTGCCCCTGATGGTGCCCTCTCCGAACAGCTTGATCGGCCAGCGATCCTTGAACAGGTCGATCCCCTTGCGCACGAAGGGCGGCGGGGTGATGGGCTGGATGTCCTGCAATATCGGTAGCAGTTCGGCCGGCGCGTCGATCAGGTCGGCATAGACCGGCCCCTGCAGCAGGGCGGCGCCCAGCGCCTGATAATGGACATGACCGCGTGGCGGCAGGACGATCTCCTTACCCCGCGCATCATAATAGCGCGCC
>DATFDS010000005.1:0-5738 GCA_035251955.1 Sphingobium sp.
CCAGCCCCGCGATCATCGCATCGACCGCCTCCAGCGTGCCCGCGATCAGCAGCGCGCGGTAGAAGAGGAACAGCGCGGTTGGCTGCCCCGCGATCCAGCGCGTCCGCACCTGCTCCAGCGTCGGGCGGTCGATGCCGGGGAGGTACAGCCCCGCATCCGCCACCGGCACCGGTGCGTCGGGTTCGCCCGCATCCAGTCCGGCAAGGCGCGCGGCGGTCTTCAGGAAAGCGACGGCATTGGTGATGCCGCCCTGACGCAGATAGTCGCGCAGCCGTTCGCACGTCTCCACAGGCAGGGTGGAGGCGCGGGTGAGGTCCGGATCCTCCTCGCGCCCGTCCGCGATGGCGGCGAAGGCGATGCCCTTCGCGCGCGCGACCTCGGCAATTTCGTCAATGCCGTAGGGCCAGTAGCTCTTCCCGCCCAGCAGCACGACGCACACGAATTTGGCCTGCGCGATCACCTGCTCGACATAGAGGTCGACCGAATAGGGATGCTTGAGCTGCAGCAGGTTGGCGAGGCGGATGCGGGGCGCGCCCTCCCCCAAAGCGCTGGCGGCGCTGGCGAAGCAGGCCAGTTCGCTGTCCGCCACGGTCAGCAGCACGATGTCCCCCGGCGATTGGCGCAGGTCGATCGCTTCGTCCCCGCTGGAGACGGTGCCGGGCGTGGCGGTCAGCAGGTGCATCAGGCAGCGACCGCCTGTGCGGTCAGGGCCGCTTCGATCGCCGCGCGGTCCAGGCCATGCTGGCCGATCACGACCAGGCGCGACGTGCGCGGCTCGTCGGCCTGCCACGGGCGGTCAAAATGATGCTGGATGCGCGGGCCGACCGCCTGGATGACGAGGCGCGCGGGGCGCCCGGCAACGGCGACGAAGCCCTTGATGCGGAGGATGTCGTGCGCGGCGATGGCCCGTTCCATCGCGGCGATCAGCGGTTCGGGATTGCCCAGCACGCCAAGGTCGAGGATGAAGCTCTCGAAATCGTCATGGTCATGATCCTCCTCATTGTCATGATGGGAGGGACGGGCGTCGATGTGGTCTTCCACGCCGGCGTCGAGGCCGAGCAGCACGGCCGGGTCGATCTGCCCGCGCGCGGTGCGGACGATGCGTACACCGGGGCGGATTTCTGCGCTAAGATCCTGTTCCAGCGTGGCGAGAGTCGCGGCCTCCACCAGATCGGTCTTGTTCAGCAGGACGAGGTCGGCGCAGGCCAGCTGGTCCTCGAACAGTTCCTCGATCGGGCTGTCATGGTCCAGCGTCGGGTCGGCGGCGCGGGCGGCGGCGAGCGCGGCCTCGTCATGGGCGAAGCGCCCGGCGGCGAGCGCGTCGGCGTCGATCAGCGCGATCACCCCGTCCACTGTCGCGCGGGTGCGGATATCGGGCCATTGGAACGCCTTCACCAGCGGCTTGGGGAGCGCAAGGCCCGAGGTTTCGATGATGATATGATCGGGCGGGGTGTCGCGGTCCAGCAGGCGCTGCATGGTCGGCAGGAAATCATCCGCCACGGTGCAGCAGATACAGCCGTTGGCCAGCTCGATAATATCCTCGTCGGGGCAGGCGTCGTCGCCGCAGCCTTTGACGAGCGCGCCGTCGACGCCGACATCGCCAAACTCGTTGATGATGAGCGCGAGGCGGCGGCCGCCGGCATTTTCGATGAGGTGGCGGATCAGCGTGGTCTTTCCGGCGCCGAGGAAGCCGGTGATGACGGTGGCGGGAACCTTGTTCATAAAATTATCCTTGGGTTGCGAGGGCGACTTCGATCTCGTCGAAGCGCTTCCAGCGATAGATGGCCCAGCTAACCAGCCAGCAGGCGGCGAACAGGCCGACGATGAAGAAGCCGAGGCTGTTGAAATGTTCGCCGAGGTCGGCGGCGATCGACCAGATACCGCCGGTCAGGCCCAGTTTCTCGCCGAGCAGCGCGGCGGCCTCGATCCCGCCGATCAATATGGCGACCAGGGCGGACACCAGTGTGATGGTGATGTTGTAGTAGAGCTTGCGGATCGGTTTGACGAAGGCCCATTGATAGGCGCCCATCATCAGCGCGCCGTCGGCCGTGTCAATGAGCGCCATGCCCGCCGCGAACAGCAGCGGGAAGATGAGGATGGTCGCAAGCGACAGCCCGCTTGCCGCTTGGCCGGCGGAGAGGCCCAGGATCGCGACCTCGGTCGCCGTGTCGAAGCCCAGGCCGAACAGGAAGCCCAATGGCGCCATGTGCCAGGGGCGCGTCACCAGCCGGAACAGCGGCTTGAAGAGGCGGGCGAGCAGGCCGCGATTGCCGAGCAGCAGGTCCATATCCTCCGGCACATAGGCGCCGCCCCGGCGGACATGGTTGAACGCCGCCCAGACCGAGCGCAGGATGAGGAGGTTCATACCTGCTATGGCGAACAGGAAGGTGGCGGAGATGATCGTGGCGATGGTGCCGCCGATCTCGCCCGCCGCCTCGACTCGGCTCAAGGCGCTGGCGGCGAGCGCGATCAGCACCGCGGCGATCAGGACGATGCCGCTATGGCCGATCGCGAACCAGAAGCCGACGGTCAGCGGCCGCTGCCCCTCCTGCATCAGCTTGCGCGTCACATTGTCGATCGCGGCGATATGGTCGGCATCGACGGCGTGGCGCAGCCCCAGGCTCCAGGCGAGGAGCGCGGTGCCCAGCATCATCGTGTCGCCGGCGAACAGGGCGAAGGCCCCGATCCACAGGGCGACATTGGCGGTGATCAGGCCGGCGAACATCCAGGTCGCGCGGCGGCGGATCGGCGGCGCGTGGGAAGATGTGGTCATCAGGGCTCAGGCTCCCGTCGGCGTCAGCGAACAGGACGGGAGCGTCCGCCAGGCGGCCGGCAGCACGCGCCGGACGGACACCTAAAGCGCCCGGCACGCATGCCGGTGCGGCCCCCGCCGCACTGTCGCTCAGACGGAAATCCGTGCCCCGGCCATCCCCTGGACCAAAGCAAGAGCGACCAGACGCCGGCAGGTCTCCTGGCTCGCGGGTCATCGCTCGACACATGGCCTTCCCAGGCCTCGCAGGATTTAGCGTCCGGCCCAGTGGCTGACCTCCCGACGTAACGGAAGGTCGCTATATGTCTCGCTCACCGCTTACAGTTGCAGGGACAGCCGCGGATTTGGACGCTTGGGGCGCCCGCACCGCATTCCCTTTAAAGCCCCTCGCGGGGCACCGGCGCGATCTGCCCTCGTGCATAGAGGCTTCGGCCGGCGATGGGAAGCAAGGAAGATATGAAACAAAAATGCCACATAAAATTCATTATAATGTCACAAATCTGCAATAGCCGCGCCACCAAATAGAAAGGTGTATGTCATGAAAGCCAGTCGATGGGCGATTGCGGTTGCGCTGCTCCAGCTTGCCAATCCGGGGTGGGCGAGCGCCCAGGCGATCAGCCAGGCCGAAGCCGAACAGCTGCGCGCGCAGGTCGCCGCGCTGAAGGCGCAGGTGCAGATGCTGGAGCAGCGGCTCGATTCGGCGGCGTCCGCGTCGGCGGCAGGCTCCGCGCCCGCCCTTGCCGCGGCGGCGGTTCCGGTCAAGGCGGACAAGCCCACCACCGAGATCGGCTGGAAGGGCAGCCCGCAATTCGCCAGCGACGACAGGAAGTTCAAGGTGAAGGGGCGCATCCAATATGATGCGGGCGTGCTGATGGCGCCCGACGGCGTCACCGACCGGGCCAAGGGCTATTCCAACGAGCTGCGCCGGCTTCGTTTGGGCGCGGAAGGCCAGTTGGGCGGCGGCTTCGGATACAAGCTGGAAACCGAACTGTCGGACAACAGCATCGACCTGGTCGACACCTTCATCACCTATGAGCATGGCAAGTGGCTGGTGACGCTGGGCAATCACAACCAGTTCCAGTCGTTCGACGAGCTGATCGGCGACACCACCGGCGCGGTCATGGAGCGCGCCGCATTCACCGATGCCTTCGGGTTCGAGCGGCGCATCGGCCTGTCCGCGCAATATAAGGCGGGCATGCTGCTGGCGCAGCTCGGCCTTTTCTCCGACAGCGCCGATTCGCTGACCAATGACGAGGATGGCGACGAAAATAACAGCTACGGCGTCGACGGCCGCGTCGTGCTGGCGCCCAAGCTGGGTAAGACGCAGCTGCATTTCGGTGCGTCCGGCCATTGGCGCGACCTCAACCGCATCGGCGACGAGCCGCTCCGTTATCGCCAGCGGCCCTATCTCCACACCGTCAACAGCCGCTATCTGGCCACGCCTTCGCTCAGCGCGACGGGAGAGGCGCATTATGGGCTGGAAGTCGCCGGCACGCATGGGCCGCTGCATTGGGCGGGCGAGACGCACTGGCTGCGGGTCAAGCGGCCGGGGCTCGCGGATCCGACCTTCTTCGGCGGCTATGCGGAGGTCGGCTATTTCCTGACCGGCGAGACGCGCAGCTACAAGAACGGCATTTTCGGCAGCACCAGGCCCAAGCATGAAGTAGGCGACGGCGGGCTGGGCTCATTGCAGCTGACGGCGCGCTACGACTATCTCGACATGAATGACAAGGGGATTGTCGGGGGGACGCAGAATGCGTGGATCCTGGGGCTGATCTGGACGCCGATCGAATATCTGCGCTTCAATGTAAACTATGCCAATCTGCGCTATACCGACGCGGCGATCCCGGCGGGGACGGATCGGGACTATGGCGTCGATGTGATCGGATGGCGCGCGGAACTGGATTTCTAAGCCTATTCCTCCGTGCTTGGGCGGGGCGAGGCATTGCGCCGACCGCCTGGCAACCCTAGATCATCCCGCATGATCGAGGGAAAGCCTGCCACGCCCGCTGCCTCATCCCTGACGGGCGGGGATGAACGCTCCTTCCCCTTCACCCAGCTGAGCCCCGACGGTACGAACAGGCCGGTCGCGCGCATATTGGCCGAGGAAGTGCCGATCGCGATCGAATATAACGGCATCGGCTATGCCGTGCTGATGGCTACGCCTGCCGACATTGCCGATCTGGTGCTGGGCTTTGCCCTGGCCGAGCGGCTGATCGGGCCGGCGGATGCGGCGTTCGATGTGGATGCCCATGTCACCGCGCAGGGCATCGTCGCCCGCGCGACCTTGCCGCCCCATGGCGCCGAGGCCTTGCTCGGTCGGGTGCGCCATCGCGCGACCGACTCCTCCTGCGGCCTGTGCGGTGTCGAAAATCTGGAGCAGGCGATTCGGCCGCTGCCCGCCATCAGCGCGCCCGCCCGGCCGGATCGCGCCGCGATCTTCCGTGCGCTGGAAGGGCTGGCGGCGCATCAGCCGCTCAATGCGCGCACAGGCGCTGCCCATGCCGCCGCGCTGGTCGGTGCCGATGGCGCGATCCGGCTGGCGCGGGAGGATGTCGGGCGGCACAATGCCTTCGACAAGCTGATCGGCGCGATGCGGCGGCAGGGGCTTGGCTGGGACGGCGGCTTTGCGTTGCTGTCCTCGCGCTGCTCCTATGAGTTGGTGGAGAAGGCGGTGCTGGCGGACTGTCCGCTGCTGGTGACGATATCGGCGCCGACCCGCCTCGCGACCGAGCGCGCGGCGGCGGCGGGATTGCCGCTGGTGGTGCTGGCGCGGTCGGACGCGATGTTGATGGCGGGATAATAAGCATAAGCAACAGTGCTCCTGCGCAGGCAGGAGCCCAGGGCCAGATTGTGCCAAGCCACCTTGGACTCCTGCTTTCGCAGGAATAGGAGATTCTGGAGTAGGATGACTTTACCTTGATCCGTTCGTTTCGAGCGAAGTCGAGAAACAGCAAGAACTGCGCTT
>DATFDS010000006.1:0-3933 GCA_035251955.1 Sphingobium sp.
CAGCGCAGTTCGAGAAGAAAATCGGTCATGCTCAATGCTTCCGTTCGTCTCGAGCGAAGTCGAGAGACATGATGGACAGGTCGTGCACGCGTGTCTCGACTTGGCTCGACACGAACGGCTTTGGGGGACGGGGCACCATCACGCGGCCCACCCGTTCACTTCCATCCATTTCTCGCAACTGCCCTTCGCAAGCTCGCGCACCCGCCCGATATAGCTGGCGCGTTCCTGTACGGAGATCACGCCGCGTGCCTGGAGCAGGTTGAAGACATGGCTCGCCTTGATCGCCTGGTCATAGGCGGCGAGCGGAACCCCCGCCTCAAGGCTCGCCTTGCACTCGGCCTCGGCATCCTTGAACCAGCGGAACAGCTTTTCGGTGTTGGCAATCTCGAAATTCCATTTCGACATCTGCTGCTCATTGGCGAGAAACACATCGCCATAGGTGACGCCCGCATCGTTGAATTTCAGGTCGTACACGCTGTCGACGCCCTGAATATACATGGCGAGGCGTTCCAGGCCGTAGGTCAGTTCGCCCGCGACCGGCTTGCAGTCATAGCCGCCCATCTGCTGGAAATAGGTGAACTGGGTCACTTCCATGCCGTCGCACCAGACTTCCCAACCAAGGCCCCAGGCGCCCAGCGTCGGGCTTTCCCAATCGTCCTCGACGAAGCGGATATCGTGGATCAGCGGATCGATGCCGATTTCCACCAGCGACCCCAGATACAGTTCCTGAAGGTTCGCCGGGGACGGCTTCATGATGACCTGATATTGGTAATAATGCTGAAGGCGATTGGGGTTCTCGCCATAGCGGCCATCCGTGGGCCGGCGGCTGGGCTGCACATAGGCGGCGTTCCAGGCATCGGGGCCAAGGCTGCGCAGCGTCGTGGCCGGGTGAAAGGTGCCCGCGCCCACTTCCATGTCATAGGGTTGCAGGATCACGCAGCCCTGCTTCCCCCAATAGGCGTGCAGGGTCAGGATCAGGTCCTGAAAGGAAAGCACTTTGCCTGTCGCCACGGACGGTCCTTTGGATATGACGGAATCTTTGCGGCGCCCTTGGCGCAGGCAGTCGAAAGGGTCAAGGGAAAGAGGGTGCGATGCGGTTAATCCCCTTGCCCTGACGCCCCTGCCCCAGCATGGATGGGCCGACCTTTTTGGAATGGGATCTCAGCCGATATGAAATGGCCTTTCTCGCGCTGCATCGCCGCCGGCCTGTTGCTGCTTGGCGGTTGCGCGCAGGACCATCCCGCCGCCGCGCGGACACCGGCGGCACGAAGCGGGCTCGTCACCCCTGCCCTCTGGCGCGTGAAGGACGAGGACACGACGATCTATCTGTTCGGCACCGTCCATGTGCTGAAGCCGGGGATGGAATGGTTCAAGGGCGGCGTGAAGCGCGCCTTCGACGGTTCCGACGAACTGGTTCTGGAGATTGTCGAGCCCGACGATCCCCAGGCGATGGCCGCGACCATGGCGCACACCGCGCTGGCGCGCGACGGGGTGAAGCTGTCGGATCGGCTGAACCCCAAGGCGCGCACGCAATATCAGGCGGCGATGGGCGCCAATGGCCTCCCCTGGCAGATGTTCGAGCCGTTCAATCCCTGGATGGCGGGGATGGCATTGTCGGTCCAGCCCCTCCAAAAGCTCGGCTACAAGGCGGATCTGGGCGCGGAAAAGACGTTGACCGTTGCGGCGAAGGCTGCGGGCAAGAAGGTCGGTGCGCTGGAGACGGTCGAGCAGCAGCTGGGCTATTTCGCGAGCCTGCCGATGGAGCAGCAGCTGAAATTCCTGACCGCGACCGTCGAGGGACTGCCCGACATGGACAGGGAGTTCGCCGGGCTGATCCGTCACTGGCAGCAGGGCGATCCCGAAAAGCTCGCCGCCGAGATGAACGAGTCGCTGGAGGCGACGCCGGAGTTGGCGAAGGTGCTGCTGATCCAGCGCAACGCCAATTGGGCGAAGTGGATAGCCGGGCGGCTCGCACAGCCCGGCACGGTGTTCGTCGCGGTGGGTGCGGGGCATCTGGCGGGGAAGGACAGCGTGCAGGATCAGTTGAAGGCGCTGGGCGTCGCATCGGCCAGGGTCGCTGAGTGACGCTGCCGCGATGGCTAGGCGTGTGCGCACTGTTGCTGGTGGCGGCATGCGGGCGCGAGCCGACGCCGCCTCCGACCCAAGGCGGGCCTGCGCTCTGGCGGGTGCAGCGCGAAGGGCTTGACGGCTGGCTGCTGGGCACGATCCATGTGCTGCCCAAGGGGACGGGCTGGCAGACAGGAACGATCCTAAGAACCCTCACGGACGCCGACCGGCTGGTGCTGGAATCGGCGGAGGTGCAGGATCAGGCGCGCACCATGGCCCTGTTCGAGAAGATGGGGCGCAGTTCCGGCCTGCCGCCGCTGGAGGCGCGTGTGCCCGCTGGCGACCGGGAGGCGCTCAAGGCCATCGCAGGCGAAGGCGGCGGCGTCCAGGCGCTGTCGGGCTATGAAAGCTGGGCGGCGGCGATGCTGCTGTCGGCGGCGGCGCAGCAATCGCTGCATGTCAGCGCGGACGAGGGCGTCGAGCCGGTGCTGATCGAGGCTTTCCGCGATGCCGGCAAGCCGATCGGTGGACTGGAGACGGTGGCGCGGCAGTTCGGCGCCTTCGACAGGCTGCCGGAACCCGCACAGCGCAAGCTGCTGGCGCAGACGGTGCATGAAGCGGGGCAGATGAAGACGCTCTACGACCGGATCGTCCAGGCCTGGCTGAAAGGCGACATGGCGGCGATCGCGCGGGAGGATCAGGCCGGCGAGCAGCCCGACCGGCAAGTGGAGCAAGCGGTGCTGATCGACCGCAACCGCGACTGGACCGCCGCCGTCGACAAGCTCCGGGGCCGCCCCCTCATCGCCGTGGGCGCCGGCCATCTGACCGGGCGCGACAATCTGATCCAGCTATTGGAAGCGAAGGGCTACACGGTCACGCGCGTGCAATAGCATGCGCCTACCCTTGCCTTCCCGCGCTTTTCTGCTACAGGGCCGCCTTCCCGTGATGGTCATCCCTGGAGGCGTTGCGGGAAATGTATGAAATCAGCTTTTGGAGACACGCAATGAGCGAGCAGCTTACGCTGTCGGCCGAGGCACGCGATCGGGCAGGCAAGGGAGCCTCCCGCGCTCTCCGCCGCGAGGGCCGCGTTCCCGCCGTCATCTATGGTAACAATGAAGAACCGCAGTCGATCCACGTCGAGGAAAAGCTCCTCAACAAGCTGCTCGGCACCGGCCACTTCTTCAATTCGGTCGTTTTCGTCGACGTCGATGGCAAGAAGATCCGCACCCTGCCCAAGGATGTGGCCTTCCATCCGGTGACCGACCGTCCGCTGCACGCCGACTTCCTGCGCGTTTCGGAACATGCCTCGGTCCATGTCAACGTGCCGGTGCGCTTCGACAATGAAGACGCCTCGCCGGGCCTGAAGAAGGGCGGCGTGCTCAACATCGTCGCGCACGAGATCGAACTGATCGTCGATGCCGCGGAGATCCCCGACGATGTGGTGGTCGACCTGACGGGCGTCGACGTGGGCGAATCGATCCACATCAGCGGCGTGAAGCTGCCCAAGGGCGCCAAGGCTGCCCATGACGAGCAGGACTTCACCGTCGCCACCATCGTTGCTCCCTCGGCTCTGAAGAGCGCCGAAGGCGACAACGAAACCCCGGCGGAAGGCGCCTAAGCCCAACGCCAGCCGTTCTGACGGTTTGCTCACCCCCGTTCGGGCTGAGCTTGTCGAAGCCCTGCTCTTTCGCTTGGAAGAGAAGTGGAGCCCTTCGACAGGCTCAGGGCGAACGGGGGTTTGCTTGTTTGGAGAATTTGGATGCAAATCTGGGTCGGCCTTGGCAATCCGGGCACCCAATATGCGATGCACCGGCACAATGTCGGCTTCATGGCGGCGGACGTGATCGCCGACATGCATTCTTTTTC
>DATFDS010000007.1:0-15443 GCA_035251955.1 Sphingobium sp.
TCGTCGAATCCGTAATAATCGTCCGCGAACATGATATGGCCGGTCATCTCGCCGCCCAGCGGACTGCCGATCTGCTTCATTTTGGATTTGATGTGGCTATGGCCGGTCTTCCACATCAACGGCCGTCCACCAAGCGCTGCAACCCGGTCGAACAGCGCCTGGCTGGCCTTCACATCCGCGACGATCGTGGCGCCGGGTGCCTGTTTCAGCACGACTTCGGCAAACAGGCCGATCAGTTGATCGCCCCAGATGATCCGCCCCTTGCCGTCGACCACGCCGATCCGGTCGCCATCGCCATCGAAAGCCACTCCGAAATCGAGCTTCTTTGAAAGGACAAGCACGCGGAGGTCTTCCAGATTCTGCTCGATCGTGGGGTCGGGGTGATGATGGGGAAAATTGCCGTCTATCTGGGTGAACAGCGTGTGATGCTCACCGGGCAGCAGCTTGACGAGTTTTTCGACCACGGGACCGGCCGCGCCATTGCCGGCGTCCCAACCAATGCGCCAGGCGGCGCCGTCGAACCCCTTGACCAGCCGCGCGGCATAGCGGTCCATCATGGCGACCGTCTCGACGTGCCCCTCCCCCGCGACCCAGTCACTCTGCCCGGCGATGGCGGCAAGCGCCATGATATCCGCACCAAAAAAGGGCTGATGGTGAAGCACCAGCTTGAAGCCATTGTGATCGGCGGGATTATGGCTGCCGGTTACCTGGATGCCGCCGTCCACATCCAGGACCGCTTCGGCATGATAGAGCATCGGCGTGGGACCGAGACCGATGCGCAGCACGTCGACGCCGCTGGCCGCAAGGCCCCCGACCAGCGCCGCTTCCAGGGCCGGGGAACTGAGCCGCCCATCATGGCCGACCGCGACCCGTGAGCCGCCGCGTCGCCTGACGATCGTCCCGAAGCTGCGGCCGACCGCCTGCGCATCCTCTTCGCCCAGCGTGTCGCCGAACACACCACGCATGTCATATTCGCGCAGCAATGACGGATGAAAGTGGTGGGCCATGGCAGCTTTCCTCTTCAGGCCCCGCTCAGCGGCGGGGTGGAGCATCCTTTTGCTGCGCGTCGGCCAGCAGCAGGTCGCGCGCTGCGTTGATCTGCGCCGCCAAAGCCTCGGTGCCGCCCCGGTCGGGATGGACCGACGCGATCAGGCGGCGGTGTGCGGCGCGGATCTCGCCGGCATCCGCGTCGGGCGTTACCCCGAGCAAGGCACGGGCCTTGGCGACAATCTCCGCTTGCGGCTCGACACGGGGCCTGGCCTTGGCGGATTTCGCCTTCTGCCCCTGCGCGAAGAAGAACAGGGTCGCGCCCACCAGCAGCGGCGCCCCCACCAGCGGCCTGCCCTTTGCCGCCATGACGGCGCCGACCAGCGCCACGCCCAGGGCCATGCCGTCCTTCGCACTCATGCGTTGCAACCGTCCCGTCCAGATCAGCCAGCCTGCGAGCCCGGCCAGAAGCAGGGCGAAAAGCCCCATCAGGCCACGCCGAGCAGGTCGAGCGGCATCGCATCGTCCTTTGCGGGCAAAGAGAGTCCCGACACCATTTCCCGCAATTCCTGCCGGGCAGCGATATGGCTGACGCCCAGTTCACCCAGATGGCCCTTGTCCAGCAGCGTCAGGCCCGAGGGAAACAGCTCGCGGAAGATCACGCGTTCGGACAGGCCTGGAATCACGCGGAAACCGACGCGGCGGGACAATTCCATCAGCGCGTCGCCCACGCGCTTCTTGTTGCGCGCATCATGATGCTGGACGCGGTTGCGCAGCACCACCCAGTCGATCGACACGCCGTCGGCCTTGGCGCGGGTCTTGCGCGCCTCGAAGATCAGTTCCGAATAGAAGGACAGGCGACGGACCTTGAAGGTTTCCGCGTCGACCTGGCCGATCAGGTCGAAATCGACGAAACTGTCGTTCATCGGCGTGACCAGCGTGTTGGCGCGCGCCGCCATGTGGCGGGCGAAGGCGTCGTCGCGGCCGGGCGTATCGACGATCAGGAAATCCTTGTCCTGCGCGACTGCCGCCGTTTCTTCCTCCAGCGCCTCTATCGTATCGCCCTTGAGCACCGCGAAATCGGGACTCGGCAGGTCGATGCCGCGCCGGCGCGCGGTTTCGGCGCGGTTTTCCATGTAGCGGGTAACGGTGCGCTGGCGCGGATCGAGGTCGATCATGCCCACGCGATGGCCGAGCGCCGTCAGCGCGATCGCGGTGTGGACCGCCGTGGTCGACTTGCCGGTTCCGCCCTTTTCATTGGCGAAGACGATGTGATGCGTTTGGGCGTTCGCCATCGGACCCTTGATACCCCGTTATTGTCGCAATGATTCTTGACCGCCTTGCCCGGCCATGCCTTAGCAAGGATAATCCCCTTGAGCTGATGCCTTATCGGAGCCCTTCATCCCGTGCAAACCCTGCGTGACCTGCCCGCATTAAGAACCGCGATTGGAACGCTGAAAAGCGATGGCCGACCGGTCGCGCTGGTGCCGACCATGGGCGCGCTGCATGACGGGCATATGGCGTTGGTCGAAGAGGCGCGGCGGCATGCCGGACATGTGGTCGTGTCGATCTTCGTCAATCCCCGGCAATTCGGCGCCAACGAGGATCTCGATTCCTATCCCCGCCGCGAGGCCAAGGATGCGCAGATGCTGAGCGCGGCCGGAGTCGATATTCTCTGGGCACCGACGGCCGAAGTCATGTATCCGCAGGGCTATGCGACCAATATCTCGCTCTCGGGCGTGACCGAGGGCCTGGATGGCGCCGCGCGGCCGGGCCATTTCGACGGAGTCGCAACCGTCGTCGCCAAACTGTTCAACCAGGTCCAGCCGCACGTCGCGCTGTTCGGCGAGAAGGATTATCAGCAGCTCGCCGTGATCCGGCAGATGGTGCGCGACCTCGATATGCCGATCGAGATCATAGGCGTGCCGACCCAGCGCGCCGAGGACGGGCTCGCCCTCTCCTCACGCAACGCCTATCTGAGCGAGGAGGAGCGCAAGGACGCGCTTGCCCTCCCCCGTGCGCTGGGCGAAGCCGCGCGGCAGATGGAAAAGGGCGCAACCGTCGAAACCGCCATCGCCAAGGCCATCGCCATGCTGACCGCGCATGGTTTCGATCCGGTGGATTATGTGACGCTGTGCGACGCGGTGACGCTGGAGCCGATGACCGTGCTGGACCGCCCTGCCCGGCTGCTGGGCGCGGCGAAGCTCGGTCGGACCCGGCTGATCGACAATATTGCGGTGGAGCCTTCCTGATTTTCGTCATCCCAGCGCAAGCTGGGATCTCAGGCGATAGGGCACGACATAGCCTCATGAGATTCCAGCTTGCGCTGGGATGAGGTTTCGCGTCAAAACGGCCTCACGATCACCGCCACGACGATCACCGCGGCGGCGATCCCGGGAATCTCGTTCAGCAGGCGCAGCTTCTTTTCGCTGATCGGCCGCAGTCCCCTGGCGAGCTTCTTCGCATAGCCGGCGATCCAGCCATGATAGGCCGACAGGCCCAGCACGAACAGCAGCTTCAGGTGAAACCACCCATCACGCCAGGCGCCGATCTCCACCATCAGCATGAGCCCGAAGATCCAGACTAGCACCAGCGAGGGGTTGAGGATGATCTTGAGCAGTCGGCGTTCGCGGTCGATCCATTTGCGGTCCTCGTCCGACCCGACCGGGCATTGATGGTGATAGACGAAGAAGCGCGGAATCATGAACAGCCCCGCCATCAGGAAGATGACGAAGATGACATGGGCGGCCTTCACCCACAGATAGGCGGCGCCAAGATAGGGCATCAGCTCTCCTTTCCCTGCCGCACATGGGCGATCAGCGCCTCGACATGGGCGATCGGCGTGTCGGGCAGGATTCCATGGCCAAGGTTGAAGATATGCGGCCGGTTGGCGAAGGCGGCGCGGATATTGTCCACTGCCTCTTCCACCGCCCTGCCGCCCGCGATCAGCGCCAGCGGATCAAGATTGCCCTGGACCGGCAGGCCCTGCGGCAGCACGCGATTGGCCCAATGCGGATCGACCGTTTCATCGACACCGACTGCATCGACGCCGGTGCCGGTGGCATAGTCGGCGAGCTTGGCGCCCGCGCCCTTGGGAAAGCCGATCACGGGAATATCGGGATGGATCGCCTTCAATTTCTCCACGATCCGCCGATTGGGCTGGATCACCCAGCGATCGAACTGCAGCGGCGCCAGGCTGCCGGCCCAGCTGTCGAACAGCTGCACCGCCTCGACGCCAGCCTCGATCTGGCCGGACAGATAGACGACGGTCGCATCGACGATCGCGTCGATGATCGCGCCAAAGCGCTCGGGCTGCTGATAGGCGAGCCGGCGTGCCGCGCCCTGATCCTTGCTGCCCTGCCCCGCGACCATATAGGTGGCGATGGTCCAGGGACTGCCCGCAAAGCCCAGGAAGGTCACCGAAGGGTCCAGCGCAGCCTTCACCTGCCGCACCGTCTCATAAACCGCCTCATAGCGGCTGAAATCGGGTTTGAGGGCGGACAGGTCCGTCTCGGCCAGGATCGGCGCCAGGCGCGGCCCCTCCCCCGCTTCGAACCAGAGGTCCTGGCCCATCGCATAGGGCACGATCAGAATGTCGGAGAAAAGGATCGCGCCGTCGAATCCGAAGCGCCGCAAGGGCTGCAGGGTCACGTCCGCCGCAGCCGCGCTGTCGTAGACCAGCTCCAGGAATCCGCCCTTTTCGCCACGCAATTCCCGATATTCGGGCAGATAACGGCCGGCCTGGCGCATCAGCCACATCGGCGGCACGGCGGGGCATGCCCCCTTCAGGACGGAAAGCAGCGGCTTGGTTGAAACGCTGAGTGAAAGGCCGGCATCTGGTCCCGTCATAAACTCTCTTATTTAGATTCTTAAAAGGATGATGGAGATAGTAGGGCGCTTGGCAGCGGGGTTTACGGGCTGTGCCCGAATTTGCCAACAACTTGACTCTTTAGGGGTAGCCACGACGGGTCGATTCATTCGATCTATCCCCGTTACCCACAGGTTGTGGATGAAAATGACGGCCTGTTGAAGGGCTGTGGGTAAAAATATGGGGTGTGAAGACAGGGAAAAAGGGGTGATTTGCTCCGCAACCAATCCCTTGCTTTATCCACAGCCTCCCCACAGAGATATGCGTCATGTCGCGCATCCACCTGCATCTGTTGTCGGACTCCACCGGCGAAACGCTGGAGAATATCGCCAAGGCGGCGATCGGCGCCTTCGAAAATGTCGAAGCCGTTCGCCATTTCTGGCCGATGGTACGATCCGACGTCCATCTTGACCGTATCATGGAAGAGATTGCCGCCAATCCGGGGCTCGTCCTGTTCACCCTGTCCAACCATCAGCTGCGGCGCCGGCTGGAGACGCGTTGCCGGGCGCTGGGACTGCCCCATGTCGCCGCGCTCGACAGCGTGACCGATGCACTGTCCAACATATTGGGCCAGGAAACGCGCAACCGGCCGGGGCGCAAGCATATCCTGGACGAAGCCTATTTCGCGCGGATCGAGGCGATCCAGTTCACCATCGCCCATGATGACGGCGTGGGGCATGAAAATTGGGAGGAGGCCGACATCGTCCTGGCCGGCGTGTCGCGCGCGTCCAAGACCCCGACCTCCATCTACCTCGCCAATCGCGGCTACAAGACCGCCAATATCCCGCTGGTGGTGCAGTCGCCGCCGCCGCGCAGCCTGTTTTCGCTGAGGCACCCCATGGTCGTGGGCCTCACCGTCAGCCCCGAACGGCTGGTGCAGATCCGTCGCAACCGGCTGCTTTCCCTGAACCAGGCGCCCGAGACTGCCTATGTCGATATCGAGAAGGTGCAGGAAGAACTGGCCTTTGCCCGGCGCATGTTCGCCGACAATGGCTGGCCGGTGATCGACATGACCCGCCGTTCAATCGAGGAAGCGGCGGCGGCCATCATCAATCTGTTCAACGACCGTGTGCTGGCGGAAGGAGCGTAAAGATATGATCGTGCTGGCGTCGCAGAGCGCAAGCCGCCGGGCCTTGTTGAGCGCAGCGGGCGTGCCGTTCGAAGCCTTGTCGCCCGGTGTCGATGAGGAGGCGGCGAAGGAAGCCCTGCGCGGCGACGGGCTGGACGCGCGGGCGCTGGCGGATGCGCTGGCGGAACTGAAGGCGCTGCGCGTGTCGCGCCGGGTGCCGGGCGGGCTGGTGCTGGGTTGCGACCAGACGCTGAGTCTGGACGACGGCACCATGATCGACAAGGCGGTCGACCGTGCCGATGCCGAGCGGATCCTGCGCCTGCTGTCGGGCCGGGTGCACCATCTGCACAGCGCAGCGGTGATCGCGCTGAATGGCGAGCCGATCTGGCGCCATGTCGAGCGGGTGCGGATGACGGTGCGGCCGCTGTCGGAGACTTTCATCACGGATTATCTGAACCGTGAATGGGAAGAATGTTGCTGGTGTGTCGGCTGCTACCGGATCGAGGGGCCCGGCGTGCAGCTGTTTGCCAAGGTAGAGGGCAGCCAGTTCGCGATTCAGGGCCTGCCGCTGCTGCCTTTGCTTGACTTCCTGCGGATTCGCGGCGTTCTGGCGGCATGACCGACAAGCTCCCCTATGCCGAAGTGATCGGAGACCCGATTGCGCACAGCAAATCGCCGTTGATCCACAATTTCTGGCTGGATGCGCTGGGAATCGAAGCGGAATATCGCAAGACGCATGTGACCAGCGAGGGACTGGCCGCCTATTTCCTGACGCGCCGTGCCGATCCCGACTGGCTCGGCTGCAACGTCACCATTCCGCACAAGATCGCGGTGATGGACTATACCGACGATCCAGGCGGGGTGCGGGAACGGATCGGCGCGATGAACACCATCGCCTGCGAGACCGGAGGCCCGTTGGTAGGGACCAACACGGACGCGGGCGGCTTCCTGCAGCCGTTGCTGCGCGACAAATGGCAGGGGCAGAGCGCGGTGCTGGTCGGCGCCGGCGGGGCGGCGCGCGCGATCCTGTTCGCGCTCACCAGCCTGGGCGTGCCCGACATCAGCATCATGGTGCGCGATCCGGCCAAGGGGCAGGCACTGCTGGATCGTGCCGGGGTTACGGGCCGGGTGATCGGCATGGCCGACGCGCTTCCGCCCGCCGACCTGCTGGTCAATTGCAGCGCGCTCGGCATGGTGGGGCAACCCGTGCTGGATCTCGACCTCACGCCGTTGAAGGATGGCGCGACCGTCTATGACATTGTCTATGCACCGCTGGAAACGACCCTGTTGAAGACCGCACGCGCTCAGGGTCTGCGCACGCTCGATGGCCTGGAGATGCTGATCGGGCAGGCGGCGCTGGCGTTCGACATTTTCTTCGATGCCGAGGCGCCGCGCGAGCAGGACGAGGAATTGCGCGCGCTGCTGCTGTCCGCCTGAGCGATGAAGATTTATGGCCTGACCGGTTCGATCGGCATGGGAAAGTCTGCCGTGGCGGCGATGTTGCGGCGCGAAGGCGTGCCGCTGTTCGATGCCGACGCCGAAGTGCATCGGCTCCAGGGACCGGACGGCAAGCTGCTGCCCGCCATCGAGGCGCGCTTTCCCGGCACGACCGGACCGTGGGGCGTTGACCGGGTAAAGCTGGGTGCGGCGGTGTTCGGCCATCCGCAGGAATTGAAGGCGCTTGAGGCCATTGTGCACCCCGCCGTGCAGGAATCGCGCGCCGCCTTCCTGCGCCGGAACCGGGCGCGCGCCTTCGTGATCCTCGACATTCCGTTGCTGTTCGAGAAGCACGGCCACCGGAAACTGAGCGGCGTCATCGTCGTGACGGCGCCGGCCTGGAAGCAGCGGCAGCGGGTTCTTCGCCGTCCGGGCATGACGCCGGGTAAATTCCGTAGAATCCTGCATTTGCAGACGCCGGACGCTGAAAAGCGGATGCGGGCGGACTATATCATCCATACCGGGACGACATTTGCCGCGACCCGGGCACAGATACGCCGCCTCGTCGCTTGCCTTGGGGCAAAGACAGGCCGATAAGGGGCGTTCCGGCAGGAGTCGGTCGAAGAGGGCAATGCGCGAGATTATTTTCGATACAGAAACGACGGGATTCGACCCAGCATCCGGCGATCGGCTGGTCGAAATCGGATGTATCGAACTTATCAACCGCGTGCCGACCGGGCGGACCTTCCACGCTTATTATAATCCACAGCGCTTGATGCCCGCCGCGGCCGAGGCGGTGCATGGCCTTTCGGACATTTTCCTCAAGGACAAGCCGCTCTTCGCCCATGGTGTCGAGGCGCTTCTGGCCTTCCTGGAGGACAGCCATCTCGTCGCCCATAATGCGCGGTTCGACTTCGGCTTCCTGAATTTCGAACTCAAGCTTTGCGGCCTGCCCGAAATCAGCCTGGAACGGATGATCGACACCGTCGCGATCGCGCGGCAGCTGCATCCGGGCGCCAAGCACAGCCTGGACGCGCTATGCACCCGCTATGGCATCGACCGCAGCCATCGCATCAAGCATGGCGCGCTGCTCGACGCCGAGCTTCTGGCCCAGCTTTACATCGAACTGACCGGCGGCCGGCAAATCGGCCTCGGCCTTGCACAGGAGGAAGAGAAAGACGCCATGCGGGTGGAACTTGCGGCGCAGGTCGCTGTTCGCCCTGTTCGTCCCGCGCGGATCTTCACGGTCAGCGCGGCGGAGCTGGAGTTGCATGCAGCGTTTGTCGCGACGCTGGAAAAACCGCTCTGGCTGGAGGAAGCTTGAAAGGCGCGCCTGGCGTCCTGCCTTGTTTGAGCTTCTGCCAACCGGTTCGCCCTCCCTGGCGGATCGGCAAGAACAAGGAGAAGGCATATGGATATTCGTGTTTCCGGGCATCAGGTCGACACGGGCGACGCGCTCAAGCAGCATGTCTGGACCCGATTGGAGGCGATGGCCGAGAAATATTTCTCCCGCACGATTTCCGCCCAGGTGACGTTCCGACCGGCGCCCCACGGGGCCTTCCATTGCGATATCGTCTGCCATGTGATGACCGGCCTGATCCTGAAAGGCGCAGGCGAGGCACAGGAGGCGCATCCCGCCTTCGATCAGGCGGCCGAACGCATCGAGCGGCAACTCACGCGCTATTTGCGGCGCCTGAAAGACCGCCATGCGCAGGCTCTCGCCGCGGAAGCCCAGCGGGCCAACGGCTTTGAGCTGAACGGGATCGACGGGGCGGGCTATACCATCTTCGCATCCGCGCCGGAGGAAGAGGAACCGGTGGATGCACCCCTGATCGTCGCCGAGACACGCGTCGACATTCCCGAAGCCAGCGTGTCCGATGCGGTGATGATGCTGGATCTGCGGAACACCAATGCCTTGCTGTTCCGAAATGCGGGCACATCGGCCTATAATATGGTCTATCGTCGCCATGACGGGACCATCGGCTGGGTTGAGCCGCGCCTATGATTTGAACCCGGCCCCAGGGGTGAACGGTTGACCTAAGTCGGCTGGCAGCCTATGGGGCCGGGCTTTATATCCCCCGAGCAACGCGCATTTTCGCACCTCCGCGCGTCTCGGCTGTTCCAGGTTGGTCATGGTTCATTTCAACGATATCGTCGCGCCGAATGCGCTCGCCACGGGCCTGTCGGTGAAAGGGAAGAAGCAGCTTTTCCAGAAGATCGCGCAAGTGGGCGCTGCCGCTTATGGACTGAACGCCGATCTGGTATCCGACTCCCTGCTGGAACGCGAACGGCTGGGATCGACGGGCTTTGGCGGCGGTGTGGCCATCCCCCATGCGAAGATCGAGGGGCTGGAACGGATGGCGGGCATTGTCGTGCTGCTCGACCCCCCCGTGTCCTTCGACGCGGTGGATGATGCGCCGGTCGATATCGTCTTTGCCCTCCTGTCCCCGCTCGACAGCGGTGCCGAACATTTGAAGACGCTGGCGCGTGTCTCCCGCTATCTGCGCAATGAAGGCAATGTGATCCGTTTGCGGGGCGCCAAGTCCACCGAGGCGCTGCACGCGCTGCTGGCCGGCGGCGAGGCGCGTGACGCGGCCTGAGCCGACGCCTTCGCCCAGCGGCGAAGCGGCGCATTTCCGCGCGCTCGAAAATCTCTATCGATCGGCGCCGATCAACCGGTTGTTCCGTTCGGAGCTGACGATTCCGGAGGCGGGCCATTCGATCATCGAATTCGACGTCGACGAAGAGCAGTTCCACGCCGCCGGCGCGGTGCATGGCACGGTCTATTTCAAGATGCTGGACGATGCGGCCTTCTACGCCGCCAACAGCCTGGTCAGCGATCGTTTCCTGCTGACCACCGCGTTCAACCTGCTGTTCACCCGGCCGATCGGCCCGGGACGAATCCGCGCCGAGGGCAAGTGGATCAGCGGCAAACGGCGGGTTTTCGTCGCCGAAGCCAGCCTGATCGACATGGATGGCGAAGAAGTGGGTCGGGGCACGGGCACCTTCATGCGGTCGCAATTCGCGCTTTCCTCGCTGCCGGGCTATGCCGGCTGACCGGCTGACCAGCGCCATGCTGGTCGGCGTCCTGGTACGGCGTGCGGCCGCCGCGGGGGGCTTCGCCACGGTGTTGGTGAAGGGCGACGAGATCAGCGGCGTGATCCTTATCCAAGCGCTTGAAAAAGGACGGGAACTAGGTCTGTTCGAGCGCGTTTCAGACTTTGCCGGCGGCTATCATCTGACCCGCTGCGGGCCTGCCATCGAAGAAGGCCCCGAGGCGCTGTCCCAATATATTGGGCGCCGCCGCCGGTCGGACCCCGATCTGTGGGTCGTTGAACTCGACATCGTGGAAGCTGAACGGTTCGCCGCTGAAACGATCTGCTGATCGTTGACTCTCCTCCTTGCGGTAGGCAGAGGCTTTGGATCGCTTAACGCGCAGGTTGCCAATTTCGCCCGTGGGGGGCGGGGGAGGTAAACACGCAGACGGGGGGCGGCCTGACGTCGACTGTGAATAAAGGGGTTATTCGACGTCCCTGGCCAATAACCGCATTATTTTGAGCTATAATGAGTCTTCGTTTGAAGGCCGCGATTGCCGCGGCATTTACCCTGTCCGCCACCGCGGCGGTTACAGCGGCCGATATGTCGAGCGCCAGCGTGGCCGCTCCGTCGGTTGCCTCCCTTCCGGGAGTTCAGGAGCTGAACGCAGCTCCTTCGGCGGCCACCAAGCCTGCCGTTGTTTTCGCCGCGCCGCGCGAAGTCGCGCAATCGCTGGCTCCTCTTTCCGACAGCGCCGATGTGAAGGCGGACAATCTGGCTGCTTTGGTCGACGCGCAGGGCGCTCCCGAAGCCGTTGATGGCGACATGAAATGCCTCGCCGGTGCGGTCTATTTCGAAGCCAAGAGCGAAAGTCTGGAAGGCCAGCTGGCCGTCGCGCGGGTGGTCATCAATCGCGTCAAGTCCGGCCGTTTCGCCAACAGCCTGTGCGGCGTCGTCTATCAACCCGGCCAGTTCAGCTTCGTGCGTGGCCACAGCATGCCGTCCATCCCGACGGCGAGCCGCGACTGGCGCGAAGCCGTGGCCATCGCCCGGATCGCGATGGAAGACAGCTGGGGCAGCCAGGCCGAAGGCGCGCTGTTCTTCCACGCCCGCCGCGTGTCGCCGGGCTGGGGCAAGTCCAAGCTGGCATCCATCGACAACCATATTTTCTATCGCTGATCCTCGGGTCGCACCATCGGAACAGCGGGCCGGTTCAGGATTTTCTGAATCGGCCTTTTCTTTTGTTCCCTTCCTGTTCTAATATACGCGCATGACTTCCGCTGCATCTGCTCCCGGGTCTGCCGACAGCTGCTCTCCGCTGTCGGACGGCACCGCGCTGGCCGTGGCGCGCGGCACGCTGCGCCTGTTCTTCCGCCATGACATGAGCGGTATATTGGAAGTGCCGCTGCCCAATGGCCGCCGCGCCGACATCATGGCGCTGGACGGGGCGGGGCGGATCACCATCGTCGAGATCAAATGCAGCCGCGCCGACTTGCTGGGCGACATGAAATGGCCGGACTATTTCGATTATTGCGACCGCTACTTCTGGGCGGTGCCGTCCGGGTTCGATATCGGCCTGTTCGACAGCGAGGCGCTGTGGCCGGGCCGGACGGGGCTGATCGTCGCGGACCAATATGATGCCGAACTGGTGCGGCCCGCGCCCGTCGAACCGCTCGCAGCAGCGCGGCGCAAGGCGGAGACGCTACGCTTCGCCCGGCGCGCGGCGCGGCGGCTGACGGCGCTGGCCGATCCGGACCATGCGGCTGAACTGGGCTGGTAAGGCCTCAGGGCAGGGAGCTCAATAGGGCCGCTTGCCCCAATATTCATCCTGAAGATATTGGTGCAGCGCGGTCGATCCCTGGCGCGCGGCGGTTTTCGCCATATGCCTTCGAATGTCATGGCTGCTGGACTGGAAAGCATCGGCTGGCGGCATGGCAGGCTTGCGCGCGGCTCCCGTATAGGGCTGGAAGATATTGCCGAGCGCCTGTTCCCAGGCCTTCTCGATCTGCAGCAGCTTGCGTTCCATGCTCCGCCTCATGAGGACAAGGATGACAGAGGAAAAGATGGGGACCCGTCACTTGTCGGACAAGGGACGGCGCGCTGGTTAATGATAAAATAAAGTGTCCGCCGATCAGGCCGTTGGCGACACCGTTCGCAAAAGGCGCCGTCGTGTCCCCCGTGCGAAGATCAGAATACGGGCCCCTGGACCGGCCCCCTGGGGGCCGCGGCCTTCGCTTTGGCGCTGTTCAGAGCTTCGACCAGACCTGGCGTCCGCCCGTCCTGCTCCGCATAGTTGCGGGCCGACATGCCCGCGATGCTGTCCTTGCGATCGGCATTGGCGCCCTGCGCCATCAGCAGACGAACCAAGCCGACATCGCGCAGCTGCACCGCGCGGATCAGCGGGGTTTCGCCGCTGCCATTGGCCTTGTCCACCTGCGCCCCGTTGGCGAGCAGGGTGCTGACACCGTCGACGAAGCGCAACTGCACCGCATTCATCAGCGGCGTGTTGCCGTTATTGTCGGTGATGTTGGGATTGGCCCCCTTGGCCAGCAGGAAGCGCAGCCATGTATTGTCGCGTCGGGCCACGACCAGATGCAGCGCGGTTTCGCCGCTGGTGACGTCGCGGCTGTTGATCACGGTCGATCCGGGCTTCTGGATCAGGTCCGTCACCTTCTGCCCGTCCGCGTCCTTGACCGCCTTCAGGAAATTGTAATTGTCGGAAAATTGCGCCTGCGCCGCCATCGGGGAAAGCAGCGCGAGTGCCAGAGCAGCAGCGCGGCCCGCGCCGATCCAAGCCGAAAAACGTCCTGTCATAGTCCTGTTAAAGCCCCGTTGGCATTTGCAAAAGCGGCCATAGCAGGGCATGGCTGGCCACGCCATGAACAAAGCGCTCCTTTCGCTCGTCCTGCCGCTCACCGCCCTGCTGGCCGGCTGTAATATGGGGTCGGGGGACAATGCATCAATGGGCACGCAAAGCACGCCCGGCGATCTGGCCGGCGCCCGCATCGGCGCGCCCTTCACCCTGACCGACCAGAATGGCGAGAAACGAAGTTGGGCCGATTTCAAGGGCCGCTATCGGCTCGTCTATTTCGGCTACACCTATTGCCCGGACATATGCCCGGTAGACCTGCAGCGCATCATGCAGGCCTTTGCCCGGTTCGAGAAGGCCGAGCCCGCCCGCGCCGCCAGGGTGCAGCCGATCTTCATCAGCGTCGATCCCGAGCGGGATACGCCTTCGGTGCTCAAAACCTATGTCGCGGCCTTCCACCCGCGCCTGATCGGGCTGACCGGGAGCCGTGAAGAGATTGCGAAGGTGGCGAAGGACTTCGTCGTCATCTATAGCCGGGAGCCGAGCAAGGGCGCGAGCGACTATCTGGTCAGCCACAGCCGCACGCCCTATCTGTTCGGGCCGGACGGAGAGCCGGTGGCGCTGGTGCCGGTGGATGATCCGGGCACACCGGATCAGGATGAGGGCAGCCCCGACCATGTGCTGGCCTTCCTCGAAAAATGGGTCAAGTGACGGTTGGACTTCTGGGAAAAGCCTCTCGACAAGCTGGACCGCGCCGAGTGGGAGGCGCTGTGCGACGGCTGCGGCAAATGCTGCCTGCACAAGGCCGAGGATGAGGATACGGGGCGTATCTACCCCACCAATGTGGCCTGCCGCCTGCTCGACCGGCATAGCGGGCAATGCACCAATTATAAGGAACGGCGGCGCTTCGTGCCCGATTGCGTGCGACTGACGCCGCAGAAGGTGAAGACGATTTCCTGGCTGCCGCGCACCTGCGCCTACCGGCTGCGGGGGGAAGGCAAGCCGCTGCCGCCATGGCATTATCTGATCTGCGGCGATCATGAGGCGGTGCACCGCGCGGGCGAATCCGTGCGCGGCTGGACCGTGGCCGAAGCCGATGCGGGCGATTGGGAACATCATCTTGTCGACCGGGATCTGTGACCCGGCGATCCTGGTCGATGGCGTCGCGGTGCCGGTGCGGGTGCGGCGATCGGCGCGGGCGCGGGCCTATCGGTTGACGCTGGACAGCACGCGTGGGGAACTGCGGCTGTCATTGCCGATGCGAGCCAATCTCCAGCGCGCGCTGGGATGGGCGCAGGAGCATGAAGGCTGGGTCCGCAGCCAGCTGGCGACGCGGCCGGCGGGCGTGATGCTGGACGATGGCGCTGTCTTTCCGCTGGAGGGGCGCGAGGTCCGCATCTGCTGGGTCGAGGGTGCGGCACGGACGATCCGGCTGGAAGAGGATCGGCTCCTGTTGGGCGGCGCGCGGGAATCGGTCGGGCCGCGGGTGCTGCGCTGGCTGAAGAACCGCGCGCGCGCGGTGCTGGAGACGGAAACGCTGGAAATGGCGCGCGACAATGACCTGATCGTCGCGTCGGTGGGCATCGGCGATCCGCGCAGCCGCTGGGCGAGCTGTGCCTCGTCAGGCGCGATCCGCTACAGCTGGCGCTTGATCCTCTGCCCGCCGGAGATTCGTCGCGCGACGGTGGCGCATGAGCTGGCGCATCTGCTGCACATGGATCACAGCCCGGCCTTTCACGCCGCGCATAAGCGGATATTGGGGGAAGATCCGCGTCCCGCCCGCGCCTGGCTGCGCGCACATGGGGCGGGGCTGCATCGTTTTTCGGGCTAGAGCGGGATGACGTTAGATGGATTCACGTTGCCTCCGTTCGTTTCGAGCGAAGTCGAGAAACGGAAGCGCAGTTCTTGCTGTTTCTCGACTTCGCTCGAAATGAACGGATCAAGGTAAAGTCATCCTACTCTAGCCTGCGTCCCGGTTGCGATGCGGCCAGACGCCTGAAGCCTCTTCGGCGCAGGCATGCCCGGCCTCGCGGAGATGGGGCAGGCCGCAGGCGCGGCAGGTGAGATAATCGCCCGCCTTCAACCCATGGCTGACGGCGACCCGCTCGTCGAACACATAGCAGTCGCCCTGCCAGCGGCTCTCCGCCTCGGGCATTTCTTCCAGGTAGCGCAATATACCGCCGCGCAGATGATAGACCTCGTCAAAGCCCCGCGCGCGCACCAGCGCGGTCGATTTT
>DATFDS010000008.1:0-24980 GCA_035251955.1 Sphingobium sp.
GAGCTGAGTGTCGTCCCCTGGTTCCTTGAGCAGGGCCTTGGCGATGTCGATGCGGAACGGGCCGAAAGGCGAGTTCCAGTTGACGCCAAAGCCCACGGAGACACGCGGTTTGAGCGTGTCGCCGAGATATTCTTCCTCGAATGGGCCAATGATGAGGGTCTGACCGGTGCCGCACTGGCCCGGCGTACCCGCCTCGTTACGTGCACCGGTTGCATTGTCAGAGCAAACGCCCTTCGAACTGATCGTTTTTGGATTGCGCAAACCTGCCACGGCGCCCGCATCGACGAAAACGGACGGACGCAGTCCCATTTCACGAGCGCCTGAACCAAGCGGAATTTCCACCTCGCCACGCACCAGATAGTAAATCTTGCCGCCCAGAGCATCATCCGTGACGTTGTCGTTGCCAGTACCCCGGGCAAAGACGGGATTTCCTTGCGCGTCCGTGACCGGGTTGCCGTTGGCATCGGTCTGGGCTTGTAGGAAATAGCGTTTCACGCGCGGGCCTATGCCGCGAATATCGAAGCCCCGAATCTGCGGGTTGCCCAGAAAGAAGCGATCGGTCAGACGAATCTTGTCGACCAGTTCGTTGGTCGCATCGCGCCGTTCACCCTCGAGCGAATGAATATAGCCGCCTTCCCCCGAGATCGAGAAGATGAAGCCGCCGCCGAGCGGCCAATATTTCGATGCGTTGAGCCGCGTGCGCACATATTTGACGCTGCCGCCCAGGCCCGCGAAATCCTGGCTGAGCACGATATTATGGCCGCGCGTCGGGCGGATGCGGTTGTCGCGATTGTCGTAGATCAACGAATAGCCGAGCGACGATGTCGTGCGCTTGCCGATCGCGTCGCACAGGTAGCGTCCAGCCAACAGCGGGTCACATCGCGCCTCCAGCGGCCCCGCGCCGTCCGGATCGGAATAATAAGTACTCTTGTCGAGCGTCACATCGTCCAGATTGAGGCTGTAGCGCAGCGCCAGCGACATATATTCGGTGATCGGCACGCCGGCGCGGATCTGGAAGCCGGTCGTGGTCTGCTTATAGGTCGTGTCGCGATCGTTATTGTTGAGATAACGGAAGCTGTTGAGGTCGCGGCGGTAGATATCGCCGCCCAGCGCGATATTCTTGTCCATGAAATAGGGCTCGGTGAAGCCCAGTTCCACCGATTTGGAATAGCTGGAATAGTTGACGCTGGTGCGCAGTTCCTGGCCCTTGCCGCGGAAGTTGCGCTGGGTGATCGATGCGGAGACGATGAACCGTTCGAGGCTGGAGAAACCGGCCGACAGCGACAATTCGCCGGTCGACTTTTCCTGCACATTGGTTTCCAGCACGATGCGGTCGGGCGCGGAACCCGGCTTCTGTTCGATGTCCAGCTTCTCCTGGAAGAAGCCGAGCGAATTGATGCGGTCCTTCGAACGCTTGACCAGGAAGCTGTTGAACGCGTCCCCTTCCGCCAGACGGAACTCGCGGCGGACGACCTTGTCCTGCGTCAGCGTATTGCCATTGATGTCGACCCGCTCGACATAGACGCGCGGCGCGTTGCCGATGCGGAAATTGATCCCCATCGTCAGCGTGTCCTTGTCGCGGTTGAAGTCGGGCTGGACGTCGGCGAAGGCATAGCCGAACAGGCCCGCCGTCTCGCTCAGCGTGTCGACCGTGTCCTCGACCTGCTTGGCATTGTACCAGTCGCCCTTCTTCATCGGCAGCATCTTGGTGAGCGATGCGCCCGACAGGTCGCGAATGTCGGATTCGACCTTCACGTCGCCGAATTTGTAGCGCTGCCCTTCCTCGACCACATAGGTGATGATGAAGTCCTGCTTGTCGGGCGTCAGCTCTGCCACCGCCGAAATAACGCGGAAGTCGGCATAGCCTTCGGTCAGATAATATTGGCGCAGCTTCTGCTGATCGTAAGCCAGGCGATCCGGGTCATAGCTGGTGCCCGAGGAAAAGAGGCGGAACCAGCGCGACTGCTTCGTCACCATCTGGCTGCGCAGGTCGCCGTCGCTGAACTTTTCGTTGCCGATGATATTGATCTGGCGGACCTTGGACTTGGGTCCTTCCGAAATTTCGAAGACGATGTCGACGCGGTTCTGGTCGAGCTGCACCATCTTGGGTTCCACCGTCGCGGCAAAGCGGCCCTGACGGCGATACAGTTCGATGATGCGGGCGACGTCGGCGCGGACCTTCGACCGGGTATAGATCTGGCGCGGGGCGAGCTTGATCTCCGGCCTGATCTTGTCTTCCTTCAGCCGCTTGTTGCCTTCCAGCACGATGCGGTTAATGACCGGATTTTCCTTCACCTCGACGGTGAGCGCGCCATTGTCGTTGCGGATCTGGACGTCGGCGAACAACTCGGTTTCGTAGAGGTCGCGCAGCGCCTGGTCGAGCGATTCCTGGGTGTAGGGCTGGCCGACGCGCAGCTTGGTATAGGACAGGACGGTGTCCGGCTCCAGCCGCTGATGGCCCGTCACGGTAACGCTGCGGATCGTTCCGGCAACAGGCGCCGCAGCCGGGACAGGCGCGGCAGGCGCAGGAGCAGGCGCGGGTGCCTGCTGCGCCATCGCGGGGACGCAAGCCACGCCGCCGATCATCGTCGTCGCCAACAGGGCCGCGACAACCGGGCGCTGCCTCTTGCTGCTCTTCATCGCTGTCACCCGCTCACCCTTTTATAAAGTAGCAATATTCGTTCACGCCGGGAAAGACGGCGCCAAATCGCGCCTCCCTGCCCGATACGGCTCAGCCGATCAAGCCGGACAGCCGTTCCCAGAGGCCGAAAGAGGATAAATCGTTGAAAGTAACCAGGACCATCATGGCCAGAAGCACCGCCAGACCCGACCGATAGGCCAAGTCCTGCACCCGCGGACTGACAGGCCTGCGCTGTATCGCCTCCACGCCGTAGAACAGCAGATGACCGCCATCCAGCATGGGAATTGGCAAGAGGTTGATGAACCCCAAGTTAATCGAGATGAGGGCCATGAAGAAGACGAAGCTCTCCACCCCCAGCGTCGCCGCCTGGCCGGAAACTTCCGCGATCTTCAGCGGCCCGCCCAGTTCCTTGACCGATCGGCCGCCGCCCAATATCTGGCCCAGCGTTTCGACCATGGTGCGGACGATCTGCCCGGTGCGCTCGATCGCGACGACGGGCGCACGCCACAGGCTGACCGGCTCGATCACCGGCTCGCCGGGCGCGATCCCCAGGCGGCCGATGCGATATTTGTTGCCGAAGCCGTCGCCTTCCTGGACCGCGCCGATATGGCCCTGGCGCTCGATCTGCCTGCCATGCCGCTCGACGATGATCGTCACCGGCTCGCCGGGACGGATCTGCGCATAGAGGCGAAGGTCGTCGAAGGTCGCCATCGTCCGCCCGTTGAGCGCGACGATGCGGTCCCCGGCCACGATCCCGGCCGCCGCCGCGGCGCTGCCCGGCTGGACCTGCCCCGCCACGGCGGGCGTGCGGCTTTCGCCATGGATGAAGGCGAAGGTGGCGAGGATGAGGATCGCGAACAGGAAATTGATCGCCGGCCCCGCCGCGACGATCGCCGCGCGCTGCCACAGCGGCTTGGCGGGGAAGCTCTCCGCCCGTTCGCTCGCCGGCAGTTCCAGCCATTGGGGATCGGTCTGGCTGGCGGCGTTCATGTCGCCCTTGAACCGTACATAGCCGCCCAGCGGCAGTGCGCCGATACGCCAGCGGGTGCCGCGCTTGTCCACCCATGCGGCGATTTCGGGGCCGAAGCCGATCGAAAACGCCTCCGCCTTCACCCCGCACCAGCGGCCGACCAGATAGTGGCCCAGCTCATGCACGAAGACGAGGGGTCCGATGACCGCGACAAAGGCAAGGACGGTCAACAGGAAGCCGGGATTTTGGATCAAGCCGTCAATCTTTCCATCACTTGGCCCGCCAGGACACGCGCCGCTGCGTCTGCTTCCAGCACATCGTCGATCCCGCGTGGCTCAGGCGCGCTATAGCGGTTCAAGACATCCTCCACAATCATGGCGATATCAAGGAAGCCGATGGCACCTTTGAGGAAGGCCGCGACCGCCACCTCGTTCGCCGCGTTCAATATGGCCGGAGCCGCCCCGCCCTGCTCGGCAGCATGCCGCGCCAGGCGCAACGCGGGGAAGCGTTCCTCGTCGGGCGCTTCGAAATCCAGCCGCCCGGCGCGTGCCAGGTCGAGCGGTTGGCAAGGCGTCGCCATCCGATCGGGCCAGGCGAGCGCGCTGGCGATAGGGATGCGCATGTCCGGCGAACCGAGCTGCGCCAGGGTCGACCGGTCCCGATATTCGACCATCGAATGGATGATCGACTGGGGATGAACCAATATCTCGATCCGGTCGAGCCCGATGGGGAAGAGATGGGCGGCCTCGATCAGTTCCAGACCCTTGTTCATCATCGTCGCGCTGTCGACGCTGATCTTCGCGCCCATCGACCAGTTGGGATGCGCGACCGCCTGCGCGGGGGTGATGTTGCGCATCTCCTCCCGGCTCAGGGTGCGGAACGGGCCGCCGCTTGCGGTCAGGGTGATCCTTGCCACATCTTCCAAACGGTTGCCGGCAAGGCATTGGAAAATCGCATTATGTTCACTATCGACCGGCAGGAGGACGGCGCCCGACTCCTTGGCAGCGTCCATCATCAGGCCGCCCGCCGACACCAGCGCTTCCTTGTTGGCCAGCGCGACCGTACCGCCAGCCTTCAACGCCGCCATGGTGGGGCGGAGCCCTGCGCAGCCGACGATCGCCGCCATCGTCCAGTCGACGGGCGCGCGTGCGGCGTCGACCAGCGCCTGTTCGCCAGCGGCCGCCTCCACGCCCGAACCCTGCAGCGCTTGCCTGAGCGCCCCATAGCGTGCCGCATCGCCGATGACCGCGACCTGCGCGCCATATTGCCGCGCGGCGCTGGCAAGCCCCTCCACATCGGAATGGGCGGTGAGCGCCACCACCTCAAAGGCGTGCGGATCGCGCTGGATCAGGTCCAGCGTCGACATGCCGACCGACCCTGTCGCGCCGAAGATGGAAACCCTGCGCATCAGGGAAGCACCAGAACGAGATAGCAGAAGGCAGCGAGCGGCGCGGCGGCGACCACGCCGTCAAGCCGGTCCATCACGCCGCCATGACCGGGCAGCAAGGTTCCGCTGTCCTTTACCCCCGCCCGGCGCTTCATCCCGCTTTCCAGCAGATCGCCCAGTTGCGCCGCCACCGCCAGCAGCCCGCTCGCGGCGGCAAGCTGGATCGGCAATTGCTCGAACCGATGCAATATGAACCCCAGGATCAGCGCCGCCAGCACGCCGCCGGCCAGCCCCGCCCAGGTCTTGGACGGGCTGACGCGCGGCGCCAGCTTGGGCCCGCCGATCGCTCTCCCGGCAAAATAGGCGCCGATGTCGGTCGCCCAGACCAGCGCAAGCGACCAGAAAGCCAGCAGCAGGCCGTAATTGGCCGGCGCCTGGTCCCGCAGGAACAGCAGCGCCATCACCGGCACGCAGACATAGGGAATGCCGAGCGCCAGCCGCCCCGAACGCGTCACCAGCGCGACGAAGAAGAACGCAGCCGCCATCAGCGTGAAGGCGGTCCAGGACACGCCCGCCGCCAATGGGCATAACAGGGCAAGCGGCACCGAGGCGGCGAACATGGCGAGCCGCCGCTGTTCCGGCGCCGCGCCGACCAGATCGCCCCACTCGCCCTGCATCAGCACACCGGCGACCACCAGCAGCAGCCAGAACCAGAAGCCGCCGAGCCACAAAGCGGCCGACGCCATCAGCACCAGGACTATGCCAACGACGGTGCGGGTGCGAAGCTCAGTCGACATGATGATCAAAGACCGCCGAAACGGCGATCCCTCAGCTTGAAGGCATCCATAGCAGCGGCCAGCGCCCGCCCGTCAAAGTCAGGCCACAGCATGTCCGTGAAATACAGCTCGGCATAAGCGGCCTGCCACAGCATGAAATTGCTGAGGCGCTGTTCGCCCGAGGTGCGGATCAGCAGGTCGAGCGGCGGCAGGTCGGCGGTGTCGAGCCCGGCTTCGATGTCCGCCATGCCGATATCCTCGGCGTCGATCTCGCCCGCCCGGACGCGCTCGGCGAGCGCCTGCGCGGCGCGCACCAACTCATCCTGCGCCCCATAGTTGAGCGCGATGGCGACGATCGGGCCGCTATTGCCGGCCGTCCGCGCCACCGCGCCTTCGATCAGTTCGACCAGGCCCGGATCGAGCGCACGATAATTGCCGATGATCCGCAGGCGAACGCCATTGGCGTGAAATTCGTCAAGATCGGCCTGGATGAAATGGCGCAGCAATCCCATCAGGTCGGCAACTTCGCCGGCCGGCCGCTTCCAATTTTCCGACGAAAAAGCGTAAAGCGTCAGGCACTCCAGGTTCAACTCGCGCGCCGCGCGCGCCACGCGGCGCACCGCTTCGACACCAGCGCGATGACCCGCGATGCGCGGCAGAAAGCGCTTCTTGGCCCAGCGGCCATTGCCGTCCATGATGATGGCGACGTGGCGGGGTCCGGGGGACCCCGACGCCGAGCCATCGACATGGCGCGCGCCATGCGCTGGCACGCCCGGTGAAAGGTCGGCTTTGGCTTGGCTGGCCATCAGGATAACGGGTGCGCGGTGGACACGGGCGGAAGGACCCCGGCTCAGTGGCCGAGAATTTCCTTCTCCTTGGCCGCCGCGGCTGCATCGATATCCGCAATGGTGCTGTCGGTCAGCTTCTGCACCTCGGTTTCCAGGCGCTTGCGCTCATCCTCGCTGATCTCGCCCTTCTTTTCGTCGGCCTTGAGATGGTCCATCCCGTCGCGGCGCACGTTGCGAGCGGCAACGCGGGCGCCTTCGGCATATTTGCTGGCGAGCTTGGCCAATTCCTTGCGGCGTTCCTCGGTCAGGTCAGGGATCGGCAGGCGCAGAGTCTGGCCATCGACGATCGGATTGAGGCCAAGGCCCGCCGAACGGATCGCCTTGTCGCAGGGGCCGACATTGCTCTTGTCCCACACCTGCACCGACAGCATGCGCGGTTCGGGCGCGGAGACGGTCGCGACCTGATTGAGCGGCATATGCGCGCCATAGACTTCGACCGTGACCGGGTCGAGCAACTGGATATTGGCGCGGCCGGTGCGCAGGCCGGCCAGGTCACCCTTCAGCGATTCGACCGCGCCATGCATGCGGCGTTCAAGGTCAGCCTTGTCATATTGAGCCATTTTGTTTCAACGCTCCTGATTTTGCACGATCGTCGCGACACCGTCGCCCGCCAGGACCTTTGCCAGATTGCCGGTTTCGCGGATGTTGAACACGACGATGGGAATATTGTTTTCGCGGCAGAGCGCAATGGCGCTCGCATCCATGACCTTGAGATTGTCGCTCAAGACGCGATCGAAGCTGATCTCGTCATAGCGCGCGGCGTCCGGCACCTTCTTGGGATCGGCATTGTAGATGCCGTCGACGCTGGTGCCCTTGAACAACGCGTCGCAGTTCATTTCCGCCGCGCGCAGCGCCGCTGTCGTGTCGGTGGTGAAGAAGGGGCTGCCGGTGCCTGCCGCGAAGATGACGATCCGGCCCTTCTCCATGTGCCGCACCGCCTTGCGCCGGATATAGGGCTCGCAGACCGACGCCATCGGAATCGCCGACTGGACGCGGGTGTCATAGCCGATCTTTTCCAGCGCATTCTGCACCGCCAGCGCGTTCATCACCGTGGCGAGCATGCCCATATAGTCCGCGCTCGCCCGGTCGAAACCCTTGGCAGCGCCCGCCAGCCCACGGAAGATATTGCCGCCGCCGACGACGACGCACAGTTCAAAGCCGGCATCCTTGGCGGCCGCAATCTCCGTCGCGACGCGGTTCACGGTCTCCGGCTCGATGCCGAACTGCCCCTGCCCCATCAGCACTTCGCCCGAGAGTTTCAGCAAGATGCGCTTGAAAGGCGGTCGGGTCATGCTGGGCAATATTCCATTATGTGAGCAAGCAAGGAAATGGCGCGCACCTTAGGCAGCGCGCGCCATTCTGTGAAGCGGGCTTTTAAAAGCCCTTGCACTTCCATAGCGTTCGCCTGCGCCTTGTCGAGCAGCATAGGCTCCCGACATCGCCCTGAGCGAACCTTCTGTCGGATCAGACGCCGGCGGCAGCAGCCACTTCGGCGGCGAAATCGCTCGTTTCCTTCTCGATACCTTCGCCGAGCTGGAAGCGGACATAGTTCTTCAGCGTGATCGACTTGCCGGCTTCCTTGGCTGCCTTGGCCACGACGTCGGCGACCGGGGTCTTGTTGTCCATCACGAACAGCTGCGACAGAAGGGCGTTTTCCTTGGCGAACTTCGCCACGGCGCCGTCGACCATCTTGGCGACGATCTCGGCCGGCTTGCCGCTTTCGGCAGCCTTTTCCGCCGCAATGGCGCGTTCGCGCTCCAGCTGAGCCGGGTCGATGTCCGCCGCCGACAGCGCCAGCGGGAAAGCCGCTGCGATGTGCATCGCGATCTGCTTGCCCAGCGGTTCAAGAACGTCGGCCGGGGCGTCCCCTTCCAGCGCCACGAGCACGCCGATCTTGCCGAGGCCCGGAGCAGCGGCGTTATGGACGTAAGGAACGACGATGCCCTGGCTCACTTCGACCTGGCCGACGCGGCGCAGCGTCTGGTTTTCGCCGATGGTGGCGATGTTCGCGACCAGCTTTTCCGAGATGGAGCCGCCGGCCGGGTGCGCCTGTGCGCCCAGCGTTTCGGCATCGGCGACGCCGCTGTTCAGCGCGACTTCGGCGGTGGTGCGGACGAAATCCTGGAACTGATCGTTCTTGGCGACGAAGTCGGTTTCGCTGTTCACTTCGACGGCCACGCCCTTGGTGCCGGCGACGGCGACGCCCACCAGGCCTTCGGCGGCGGTGCGGCTCGACTTCTTCTGCGCGGCGGCCAGACCCTTGGCGCGCAGCCAGTCGGTCGCGGCCTCGATGTCGCCATTGGCTTCGGTGAGCGCCTTCTTGCAGTCCATCATGCCCGCGCCCGAACGGTCGCGCAGTTCCTTGACGGCGGCAGCGGTAATCTCGGCCATGTTTCGGCTCCCAATAGAATATGATGTTTCAAATAAGCGCTAGGGCGCGTTCCATCGGAGCGCGCCCTAGCCTGTCAATCTTGCAGTTCGAAGACCGCTATCAGGCCTGAGCGACGACCTCTTCGGCCTCGGGCTCGTCCAGAGCGCCCAGGTCGACGCCCGAAGCCTGCTGCGCACCACGGTTGCCCTTGGTGGCGGCGGCGGCGACGGCATCGCAATAGAGGCGGATCGCGCGGCTGGCGTCGTCATTCGCCGGAACCGGGAAAGCGATGCCGTCGGGCGAGACGTTCGAATCGAGGATCGCGACGACCGGGATGCCCAGCGTGTTGGCTTCCTTGATCGCCAGCTCTTCCTTGTTGGCGTCGATCACGAACATGACATCGGGGATGCCGTTCATGTCGCGGATGCCGCCCAGCGACAGTTCGAGCTTCTCGCGCTCGCGGGTCATCTGAAGGACTTCCTTCTTGGTGAAGCCGTGGGTGTCGCCCGACAGCTTTTCTTCCAGGGTCTTCAGACGCTTGATCGAGCCCGAAATGGTCTTCCAGTTGGTGAGCATGCCGCCCAGCCAGCGGTGGTTGACGAAATGCTGGCCCGACTTGCGGGCGGCTTCGGCGATCGGGTCCTGCGCCTGGCGCTTGGTGCCGACGAACAGCACCTTGCCACCGGCGGCGACGGTCGCCGACACGAAGTCCAGCGCGCGGCCGAACAGCGGCACGGTCTGCGACAGGTCAAGGATGTGGATGCCGTTGCGCTCGCCGAAGATGTACGGCTTCATGCGCGGGTTCCAGCGGTGGGTCTGGTGGCCGAAGTGGGCGCCGGCCTCGATCAATTGATGCATGGTGACGACAGGTGCCGCCATAATAGTTCTCCTTCCGGTTACACCTCTGGGAATCGGGAACTGGCAGCATCGCGCCGTCAGCACCGGATATGTCGATTCCCATGTGGAATGGCGCGGCCCTTACTCCGGCGCGCAGGCTTATGCAAGGGCTTGACTTGCCCGAAACCATGGAACATAAAGTGAACATTCGGAACAAAGCGGGGCTTCGGCCCGTTTGCGCCGGCAACACGGAACCCAAGTTCCAGGGCAAATGGAAAGTGAGCACTGCATGTTCGCCATGATTGCAGCCACTATTTTCTTCGCGGCCTTCCTGCTCGCGACAGCTACCATCCTCGGCATGTTCGCGCTCTATCGCGACAAGATGATCGCGGCGCTGCTGTTCGAACCCATCCCGCGGGAAGCGCCGGTCTATCGCCTGCGCGTCAGCCGCCGTCGTGCCGCGCCGCGCGAAAGCAGCGGCATGCGACCGGTGCCGGCGAGCGCCTTCGCCGCCTGATCCGGTCAGGGTGTGGCGACGGCCTGTTGGCGCCGCACTTTGGCATAGGACATCATTCCGAAGGGGATGGTCGCGAGATAGCCCAGGCACAGGAACGGCAGGGTAAGCCAGGGCGCGGTAATCAATAATGTCACCAACAGCCCCGCAAAGGCGATGGCTTCCAATCGGATGCGTTTGCGCAACCTGAGCGCCGACCAGCTGTACGTCGCGATGCTGGAAATCATCAGAAAGGCGATGAAGGCCGTCCAGGGCACCACCACATACCATTCGCGGAAAATGGATTGGTCGGTGGCCAGCCAGAGATAGAGAGGCACGAACGTCAAACCCGCTCCAGCTGGTGCGGGCACGCCGGTCAAAAAGCCTGCCGATTTGTGGGGCTGTTCATCTGCATCGATATTGGCATTGAAGCGGGCCAGCCTGAGAGCACAGGATAACGCGTGGGCCAGTGCGAAGACCCATCCTATCTTGGGCAGGGCGTGCAACGACCATAGATAAAGGATCAGCGCGGGAGCGACCCCGAAGGCAATGGAATCGGACAGCGAATCCAGTTCCGCGCCAAAGCGGCTTTCGCCGCGCAGCAAGCGCGCGATCCGGCCATCCAGGCCATCAAGGACACCGGCCAGGAGGACCAGCACGACCGCCAATTCCCATCGTTGATCCACGCCATAACGGACGGCGGTCAGCCCGCAGCACAGCGCCATGGCCGTCACGGCATTGGGCGCGACCATCCGCAGGGTGATGCCCCGCCGCAAGCCGCGCGGGATGCTCCGCCTCTGCCTCATGACCGCTCCCTTATTGCTGGATGCCGGAGATAACGCGCCTGTCGCCGATCTGGCCCAATATCGTCTCACCCGCCACGGTCCGCTGCCCCAGCACCACGCGCGGCGCGGTGCCTGCGGGCAGATAGACATCGACGCGGCTGCCGAAGCGGATCAGGCCGATGCGCTGCCCGGCCGCAACCAGATCGCCCGGCTTCACGAACGGCACGATCCGCCGCGCGACCAGGCCCGCAATCTGGGTAAAGCCGATGCGCACGCCGTCGTGACGCTCGATCAATATATGCTGGCGCTCATTATCCTCGCTCGCCTTGTCGAGATCGGCATTCAAGAACTTGCCCGAAATATAGACGACCGACTTCACCGTCCCGCCGATCGGCGTGCGGTTGATGTGGACGTCGAACACGCTCATGAAAATGGACACGCGAACCATCGGCTGGTCGCCCAGCCCATCGGCGCCGGCCATTTCGCGCGGCGGCGGCACCCGCTGGATCAGTGTGACCAAGCCATCGGCCGGCGCGATGACAAGCGCCTCATCCTGCGGCACCGCGCGCACCGGATCGCGGAAGAAGGCCAGCACCCAGATCGTCACCATCACCATCAGCCAGCCGGGAATCTCCCAGCCGACGATGAACAGCAGGGCGGTGATCGCCGCCGCGATCAGGCCGAATTTGACGCCCTCCTGATGAACGGAGGGGAAGCGCCATTTCACATTGCCGCCCAAGGCGACGGTGATTTCGTCATTTTCCATGGACCTGTCTTTAGGCACAGTCATTTGCACTGACAACGGCCATGGCGCCTCGCGGCACGCCGGAAATGATCTTGCCTCGCAATGCCCATTGCGCAGTTGAACATTGGCGCCGCTTTCCGTAGGGCGTGTCGCCAATTCCACCCGAACGAAGAAGGCGAATAGGCGCTATGGCTAAGATCAAGGTGAAAAACCCCGTCGTGGAGATCGACGGCGACGAAATGACGCGGATCATCTGGCAGTGGATCCGTGAGCGCCTCATTCTCCCCTATCTCGACATCGACCTCAAATATTACGACCTGGGCGTCGAGAAGCGCGACGAGACCAACGACCAGATCACCATCGATTCCGCCAACGCGATCAAGCAATATGGCGTCGGCGTGAAGTGCGCCACCATCACCCCGGACGAAGCACGCGTCGAGGAATTCGGCCTCAAGGAAATGTGGAAGTCGCCCAACGGCACCATCCGTAACATCCTGGGCGGCGTCGTCTTCCGCGAGCCCATCGTCATCCGCAACGTGCCGCGCCTGGTGCCCGGCTGGACCGATCCCATCGTCATCGGCCGTCACGCCTTCGGCGACCAGTATCGCGCGACCGACTTCCTCGTCCCCGGCCCCGGCAAGCTGCGCATGGTGTGGGACGGCGCCAATGGCGAGAAGATCGAGAAGGACGTGTTCAACTTCCCCAGCTCGGGCGTCGCCATGGGCATGTACAATCTGGACGATTCGATCCGCGACTTCGCCCGCGCCAGCATGAACTATGCGCTCGGCCGCGGCTGGCCGCTCTACCTGTCGACCAAGAACACCATCCTCAAGGCCTATGACGGCCGCTTCAAGGATCTGTTCCAGGAAGTGTTCGACAATGAATTCGCCGACCAGTTCAAGGCGGTGGGCGCCGTCTACGAACACCGCCTGATCGACGACATGGTCGCCTCCGCGCTCAAGTGGAGCGGCAAGTTCGTCTGGGCGTGCAAGAATTACGACGGCGACGTCCAGTCGGACACCGTGGCGCAGGGCTTCGGCTCGCTCGGCCTCATGACCTCCGTGCTGCTCTCGCCCGATGGCAAGACCGTCGAGGCCGAAGCCGCGCACGGCACCGTCACCCGTCACTATCGCCAGCACCAGCAGGGCAAGCAGACCTCGACCAACCCGATCGCGTCGATCTTCGCCTGGACCCAGGGCCTGTCCTATCGCGGCAAGTTCGACGAGACGCCGGAAGTCACGCGCTTTGCCGAAACGCTGGAACGGGTCTGCATCGAAACCGTCGAAAGCGGCGCGATGACCAAGGACCTGGCGCTGCTGATCGGCCCCGATCAGGCCTGGATGACCACCGAGCAGTTCTTCGAGGCGATCCGCGTGAACCTCGAAACCGCCATGGGTCAGTGGCAGTAATGTCCCGGAACTGATCCGCGCCTGTGCGGTTCAATACGGAAACGGAACGAGGGCGGCGCCGTACATCGGCGTCGCCTTTTCCATGGCGGGAGCAGACCGATGACGACCAAAGCCCAGAAACGACTGGAAGTGCGCACCGCCCTGCCGGCGGACGTGCGCGGCATCCAGCGGCTGATCGCCCGCGTCTATCCCGGCATGCCCAATTATTCGCTCGCCACCCTGCGCGGCCAGATCAACAATTTCCCGACCGGCTGCTTCATCGCGCTCTATGACAACAGGATCGTGGGCTATTGCGCGACCATGCGGGTCAGCAAGGCCATGGCCTTCGCCCATCACGACTGGGACGAGATCACCGCCAACGGCTTTGGCACGCGCCACAGTGCGGCCGGCGAGTGGCTCTACGGCTATGAGATGGCGGTCGACCCCAAGCTGCGCGGCCTGCGCATCGGCCAGCGCCTCTATGACGAACGCAAGGAACTGACCGAGGAACTGGACCTGCACGGGATCGTCATTGCGGGACGGATGCCAGGCTATGCCCGCGCGAAACGCCGTGTCGACGGCCCGGCCGACTATCTGGACAAGGTCGTCCACGGCAAGATCCGCGACCAGGTGATCAGTTTCCAGCTGAAGAACCAGTTCGAACCCATTGGCGTGCTTGAAAATTATCTGCCGGAAGACAAGCAGTCCGATGGCAACGCCGCGCATCTGGTCTGGCGCAACCCCTATGTCGACCCCGACGAAGCGCCCGAAATGCGCGTGCCGCGCGGCGTGGAAAGCGTTCGCCTCGCCACCTGCCAGCTTCAGGCGCGCGCCGTCGCCGACTTCGACGAATTTATCCGCAACATCGAATATTTCGTTGATGTTGCAGCAGATTATCGCTCCGACTTCATCATCTTCCCGGAACTGTTCACCCTGCCGCTATTGTCGTTCGAAACCCGGAAGCTGACACCGCTCGATGCCATCGACAAGCTCACCAGCTACACCCCGCGCCTCACCAGGGAACTGACGCGGATGGCACTGGAATATAATATCAACATCATCGGCGGCTCGCACCCGACCCGCGCCGATGATGGCGACATCCAGAACATCGCCTATGTCGCGCTGCGCGACGGGTCGGTGCACACGCAGGAAAAAATCCATCCGACGCCCAACGAAGCCTTCTGGTGGAACATCAAGGGCGGCGATTCGCTGGACGTGATCCAGACCGACTGCGGGCCGATCGGCGTGCTCATCTGCTACGATAGCGAATTTCCCGAACTGGCCCGTCGCCTCGTGGATCAGGGCGCGCGCATCATCTTCGTCCCCTTCTGCACCGACAGCCGCCTTGGCTATATGCGGGTGCGCTATTGCGCGCAGGCCCGCGCCATCGAAAATCAATGCTATGTCGTGATGTCGGGCAATGTCGGCAACCTGCCCAATGTCGACAATATGGACATTCAATATGCCCAGAGCGCGATCCTGACGCCCTGCGACCTTCCCTTCGCGCGGGACGGCATCGCGGCGGAATCGACCGAGAATGTCGAGACCCTGACCATGGCGGACGTGAACCTGGCCGACCTCAGCTGGGCGCGTGCCGAAGGTACGGTGCGCAACCTGCGCGACCGGCGGTTCGACCTCTACCATATCGAATGGGACAGCAATCCCGACCACAGCCACGCGCCGAGCGGCGGGCCGGTGCCCGCGGGTGGGCATAATGCACCAGGTGGCGGCTGAAAATCCTGCCGTTAGTTTCGAGGCCTAAATCCGCCCTCCGGCATCCGGCGAGCGGATATGTTCGCGGCGCACGCCCAGGCCGACGAGCCGCGCCGGAATGCTTCGCAACAAGGCGGAACGGTCAAGCAGCTTCACCGCCCAGGGTGGCTCCGTCAGCCGCGTATCGGGATCGAGCAGCGCGCCGATGATCCGGTCATGGGCCAGCTTCTGCATCCGCTGGATGATGCGGGTGGGCAGCAGACGGCGCTGCTGAACACGCGGCGCGATTCCATCCACGTCGCGCCCCTCCGCCATCGCTTGCGCCATCAGGTTCGCAGCCGCCACCGCATCCTGCACGGCCAGGTTGATGCCCACCCCGCCCACCGGCGACATGGCATGCGCTGCGTCCCCGATCGCCAGCAGCCCCGGCCGATACCAGCGCGTCAGCCGGTCGAGCGCGACCGAGAGCAGTTTCACCTGATCCCAATTGGTCAATTCCCCGGCCACCGCCGCCAGTTCGGGCACCAGGCGGCCGATTTCCTCGCGAAAGGCAACCAGCCCCCGCGCCCGGACCGCCTCCGCCTGCCCCTTGGCGAACACATAGGCGCACTGCCAATAATCGCCGCGATCGATCATGGCGAGCAACCGCCCCGCCTCGAACACCCCCATCGACTGATTGGCGGCGGTCGCGGCTTTCGACAGCCGGAACCAGAAGACGTCCATCGGCGCCCCCAGATCCATCAGCGGCAAGGCAGCGGCATCGCGCAGGACGGAGCGGCGCCCATCGGCGGCGATGACATAATCGGCCGGGACCAGCACGCCATCGGCCAGTCTGACACTGTTCACGCGGCCTTTGGCATCATAGGTCAACCCGACCGCTTCGGCCTGCATACGCAACGCAAAGCCGGGATAGCGCGCCGCCTCCCCGGCCACGAAGTCGAGAAATTCCCATTGCGGCATGAGTGCGATGAACTTGCTCTCCACCGGCAGGCGACGGAAATCGGCGATCCGAATCCGCTGCCCCGCGATGCGCCCGGCCAGTTCGCTGACCTTGTTGTGCGGCCGCTCCAGCAGCCGGTCCAGCAGCCCCAGTTCGCGAAACAGCTCCAGCGTCGAAGGATGCACCGTGTCACCCCGAAAGTCGCGCAGGAAGTCGCCATGCTTCTCCAGCACCGTGACCGACACCCCCGCTCGCGCGAACAACAGGCCGGCCATCATGCCCGCCGGACCTCCGCCGACGATCACCAATCCACCGCTCATGGCCCCTCCCCCTCGCCAGGAATGAGCCGCGCAACCCCGGCTCTCGCCGGACATTATAGTCAGATGCCGTCAAGCGTCATCCGTCACCTCGCTTGTGATCCGGCCCGACATCGGCTGGACGTGCAGTTCGTCAGCGGCCGACGCTACAGCTGTCATGACGTGCCGCAGGACGTTGCCGACGCCATGCGGAAGGCGCGATCGAAGGGCAGCTTGTTCAACCGCCGGGTGCGCGATCATTTTCGCTTCACCCGCGACGAATAGGCGTCACTCCACCGTCACCGACTTGGCCAGGTTGCGCGGCTGATCGACGTCGGTGCCCTTGGCCACCGCGACATGATAGGCGAGCAGCTGCACCGGCACGGCGTAGACCATCGGCGCGATCAGGGGATGGACCTTGGGCATGGTGATCGTCGCAATGCACCCCTCACCCGCCGCCTGAACACCATCATAATCGGACACCAGCACCACCTTGCCGCCGCGCGCCTGCACTTCCTGCATGTTGCTGACGGTCTTTTCGAACAAAGGCCCACTGGGCGCCAGCACGATCACCGGCACCTTGTCATCGATGAGGGCGATCGGGCCATGCTTCATCTCGCCCGCGGCATAGCCTTCGGCGTGGATATAGCTGATTTCCTTGAGCTTGAGCGCCCCTTCCAGCGCCAGCGGATAGTCCGGCCCGCGCCCGAGATACAGCACGTCGCGCGCTTCGGCGATCAGATGCGCCATCGCCTGGATCGATTCGTCATAGGCGAGCGCGGCGTTCAGCGCGGCGGGCGCTTCGGACAGATGCCGCACCAGTTCCTTCTCCGCCCGCGCGTCGAGCCGCCCCTTCGCCCGCGCCAGATTGGCGGCGAAGGCAGCCAGCACGGCAAGCTGGCAGGTGAAGGCCTTGGTCGACGCCACGCCGATTTCCGGCCCGGCATTGGTCGGCAGCAGCAGGTCGGCCTCGCGCGCCATGGTGCTGGTCGGCACATTGACGACGGCGGCGATCTTCTGCCCCTCGCCGCGCGCATGGCGCAGGGCGGCCAGCGTGTCGGCGGTCTCGCCCGACTGGCTGATGACGATCATCAGCCCGCCATCCTCCATCACCGGCGCGCGGTAACGAAACTCGCTCGCCACATCGATGTCGACGGGCACGCGGGCGAACTGTTCGAACCAATATTTGGCGACCATGCCGGCGTAGAAGCTGGTACCGCACGCCACGATCGTCACGCGGCGGATGTCGCCCAAATCGAAATCCGGGATCGGCAGCGAAACCCGATCCTCCATGCGCTGGAGATAGGATTTCAGCGTCTGCGCCACCACCACCGGTTGCTCGTAAATCTCCTTGAGCATATAGTGGCGGTGATTGCCCTTGGAAATCAGTTCGCCGGTCACGCCGGAAATGGTGATCGGCCGTTCGACAGGATTGTTTTCCTTGTCGAAAATCTCGGCGCCGTCGGCGGTGATGACGACCCAGTCGCCTTCCTCCAGATAGGCGATGCGCTGGGTCAACGGCGCCAAAGCCAGGGCATCCGAACCGAGAAAGGTCTCGCCGTCGCCATAGCCCACCACCAGCGGCGAACCGAGCCGCGCGCCGATCAGCATGTCGGGATGGCTGCGGAACAGGATCGCCAGCGCAAAGGCACCGTGCAGACGCGGCAGCACTTGGGCGACGGCATCGCGCGGGGACGCGCCCTGCTCCACCAGTTCGCTCACCAGATGGGCGACGACTTCGGTGTCGGTCTGGCTGTCGAACACCCGGCCGCGCGCGATCAGTTCCTCGCGCAGCGGCTTGAAATTCTCGATGATGCCATTGTGCACCAGCGCCACTTCGCGCGTCGCATGCGGGTGGGCATTGTTGGTGGTCGGCGCGCCGTGCGTGGCCCAACGGGTGTGGGCGATGCCGGTCGTCCCCGGCAGCGGCGCCTCGACCAATTCCTTCACCAGATTGGCGAGCTTGCCCTCGGCGCGGCGACGCTCGATCTCACCCTTATATACGGTCGCGACGCCCGCGCTGTCATAGCCGCGATATTCCAGCCGCTTGAGCCCGTCGACGAGCCGCTCCGCGACATCGTCCCTGCCGATGATTCCGATAATTCCGCACATGATGCCGGCCCCGCAAAACCCTGATAAGACTGTATGATGCAGCCTATGCCACGTTCCTGCAATGCAGGACAGTGGCGACCATCATCGCGGGCGAATTGTGACCAGCCAGACGTCCGGCGGCGAAAGCATGCGGATCGGCAGTCCGCTGGTGCCGATGCCGCCCGACACGACCATCGTCTTCGCGCCATCGCGATAGAGGCCGCAGGCATAGCGCGTGCCATAGCGCGAGGGCACATAGACGATCCCCACGAACGGCAACGCCACCTGTCCGCAATGCGTATGGCCGACCAGCGTCAGCAGCCGCCGGTCGGGCAAGCGCGGGAAAATATCCGGCCCATGCGACAGCAGCACCGGGACGCCGCCCAGCCCGTCCATCGCGCCCAGCGTGCCCGGAATATCGGGCCTGCCCGTGTAGATGTCGCGCAAGCCGCCGACCGCCAGCGGCCCGCGCCGTACCGCCTCATTGTCCAGCAGGCGGATGCCGATTCGTCCGAACAGCGCCCGCCAGCGCGCGCGGCTGAGGCCCCAATGTTTCGTGGCATCATGATTGCCCAGCACAGCCAGCACACCGAGCGGCGCGCGCAAGCCCGCAAAGGGCGCGATGCTCTCGACCGGATTATAGGTCGCCCCACCCTTGTCATCGCCGATATAGTCCCCGCCCAGCAATATCAGGTCGGGTTTCAACGCATTCACTTGGGCAACGATCCGCGCCATCCGCGCGGGACTATTGTCCGGCCCGGACAGATGGGTGTCGGTCATCCAGGCGAGCGTCACCGCTCGGCGCGGCGCATCGGCCGGAAAGGGCAAGGCGATGTCCAGACGCCGCACCACCGGCATCGCCCGCGCATTGCCCAGCAGCCATAAAGCCGCCGCTGCCGCCAGCAGGCAGAACAACAGAAGTGCCGCCAGACAGCGCCGGCGCGAAGATGATCTGCTCACTTGGCCGCTTTGCGCGCCTGCATCTTCGCCCGGAAGCGCGCCGCCCAGCCGGGCTTGCCCTCCTGCACGGGACGAACCAGGCAGAGGGAGTCGGCATCGACAGCCTTCGTCACCACGCTCCCCGCCGCCACGATCGCGCCGTCACCGATCGTCACCGGCGCAACCAGCGCGCTGTTCGATCCGATGAAGGCGCCTGCGCCGATCTCGGTCCTATATTTGAAGAAGCCGTCATAATTGCAGGTGATGGTGCCCGCGCCGATATTGGCGCCCGCCCCGATGCTGGCGTCGCCGATATAGGACAGGTGGTTGGCCTTGGCCCCTTCGCCCAGTTCCGCCTTCTTCACCTCGACGAAATTGCCGACCTTCGCCTTGGCGCCGATCTTCGCGCCGGGGCGCAGCCGCGCATAGGGGCCGATCTCCGCGCCGGTGCCGATCGTTGCCCCTTCCAGATGGGAAAAGGCGTGGATCGTCACATTGTCGGCCACGGTCACGCCCGGCCCGAACACCACATTGGGCTCCACCACCACGTCGCGCCCCAGCACCGTATCATGCGCAAAGAACACCGTCCCCGGCGCCACCAGCGTCGCACCGTCGCGCATCGCCTCAATCCGGCGGCGCTCCTGCCAGTCCGCCTCCACCCCGGCCAGTTCCGCCCGGCTGTTCACGCCCGCGACTTCCCAGGCCTCCGCCTCGATCACCGCACTTTGCGCGCCGGGCAGCATGACGATGTCGGGCAGATAATATTCGCCCGCCGCATTGTCGTTGCCGATCTGGTCCAGCAGCACGAACAGGTCGGTCGAGCGCACCGCCATCAGCCCGCTGTTGCAGAGCGTCACCGCGCGCTCGGCCGCGTCGGCATCCTTATATTCGACCATCTTCTGGATGAAGCCGTGCCCGTCCGTGACGATCCGGCCATAGGCGGCGGCATCTTCCGGGCGGAAGCCCAGCACCACCGCGCGCGGCTCGTCACCGCGATTGAGGCGGTCGAGCATCGCCCGCATCGTATCGGTCCGCACCAGCGGAACGTCGCCATAGAGAATCAATATGTCGCCGGCAAAGCCCGCCAGCGCGTCATGCGCCTGCGCCACCGCATGGCCGGTGCCCAGCTGCTGCTCCTGCACGGCGATGGCGACCTGACTGCCCACGGCCTGTTCCACCTGCTCGCGCCCCGCGCCCACGACGACGACCTGCCGCTCCGGCCCCAGTTCACCGACGCTGGCGATCAGGTGCAGCAGCATGGGGCGGCCCGCCACCGGATGCAGCACCTTGTGCTTGGCTGATTTCATGCGCGTGCCCTGCCCGGCGGCAAGGATGATGACGGCAAGGGGGCGGCTGACGGTCACGGCGGAACACGTCCTTCTTCCAAGGGATAAAGAGGCAAAATCTCAAAGCTCTCTGCCACGTTTGACTTGCCTTTGCCACCGCTGAGGCCGCATGAGCATGCCCATGACGCGCATTCCCTTCGACATTGTCGGCTTTGACCTGGACGGCACCCTGATCGACACCAGCGGCGACCTGGCGGCCGCGGTCAACTATGCCGTCGGCACGATCGGCCGCCGGCCCTTCCCGGTGGAGGAGATCAAGCCCTTCGTCGGCAAAGGCGCCAAGGTGATGCTGGAACGCGCGCTGACTGCTTCGGGCGGCTGCGATGATGCACTGCTTGCCGGGCTGCTGCCGATCCTGCTCGATTATTATGAGCAGAATCTGGCGATCCATTCCGTCCCCTATCCCGGCCTGATCGCCGCGATGGACGCGCTGGAGCAGGCCGGCGTGAAGCTCGCCATCTGCACCAACAAGGCCGAGCGCTTCACTATTCCGCTGATGCACCAGATCGGCCTGTCGGACCGGTTCGCCAGCATCGTCGGTGGCGACACCGTCGGCGTGGCCAAGCCCGACCCCGCGCCGATCCTCGCGATGATCGAGCGCGCGGGCGGCGGACGCACCATTTTCCTGGGCGACACGATCAACGACATTGCCGGCGCCCGCAATGCCGGCATTGCAAGCGTCGCTGTCAGCTTCGGCTTCCTGGATGGCCCGATCGAGGAATTGGAGGCCGACGCCATCATCCATCATTTCGACGAGTTGGTGCCGCTGCTGCAAAGCTGGCCGCGCTGACTACCGCCGCCAAAAAAACGGCATGCGCAGGGAACATTCCTTTCCATCCATTATGGATAAACTTTCGGTCTATTTCGGAAGTATTTGTTAAGGCTGCATCTCTATCGCAACAAGGATGACGGAAGCCGTTCAAAACCGGCAACATCCCTTTTAATTCAAGGACAAAGCAGCCAGCATGGGAGAAAATTTCGCTTTCTTCCTGCCGATCATGATGGCCAGCTTCGGGGTCGCCTTCCTTATCGTCTGGAGCTGGCGCGTGCAGGCGGCAGGCTTGTGGAGCGCGGCCTTCTTCTGCGTCGCCGCAGCCTTTTCCATGCCTGCCGGTTTTTCCCTGTTCCCAACCCCACTCTGGCGCGTGCTGGCGGACCTGGGCTTCGCAACCGGCTTCCTGCTGTTCAGCGAGGCATTGCTCAAGCGGTGGCGGCCTGGCTGGATGCAGGCGGCCCGGCTGGCCATTTGGGGCCTTTCGGTCCTACTCTGCACTCTGGCGATCACATTTGATCACCTGCGGCTTGAACTGGTCGCATCGGACTTCAGCCGTTTCCTGCTGATCGGCCTGCCTCTGATCGTCGCCAAAGGCCATTTGCATCGCGGCGCGGACCGGACATTGTTCGCAGCGGCGGCATTGGTCGCGCTCGACAATCTTATCCGCGGCAGCACCCTGCCCCTGACCCTGACCGATCAGAGCGACTTTTCCGGCAGCTATTATGCCTTTCTGATGCAGGCCGTCGCCAGTATCTTCGGCCTGTTTCTCGCTCTTGCCGCGCTCGCCACCCAGGTCACGGACGTACTTGCCCGCTATCAGCGCGACGCGATGATCGATCCGCTGTCAGGCCTGCTGAATCGCCGCGGCTTCGAAGATGCCGTTGCCCGGCTTGCGGCCAGACGCGCGCGCGGCGGCAGCCTGATCGTCTGCGACATCGACCATTTCAAGGCGGTCAACGACCAGTTCGGCCATGCGCTCGGCGATCGGGTGATCCATGCACTGGCGGTGATCCTGAACCAGGCGGCGCCTGCCGGCGCGCTTGCCGCTCGCTTCGGCGGCGAGGAATTCGTGCTCTTCCTGCCGGAGGCCGATGCGGCCCATGCGGCGGAAATCGCCAATGGCGTGCGGGAAAGATTTGCGCAGGAAGTCGGCGCGCGCCTTGGCATCGCTCATGCTCTTACCGCCAGCTTCGGCCTGTCAACGGTCCAGCGCGCCGACCGGTCGATCCATGACACCATCGCGCGCGCAGACGAGGCGCTTTATGATGCCAAGGCAAAAGGCCGCAACCGCGTCTGTGTCCGCCGCGCGCTCTCCACGCCCGATACGGCTTCATCGGTCATCCCGCCCCGGTTCCTGAGCGCCTGACACGAAAAGGGCCGCCTCAAGGGCAGCCCTTTCCTGTTCCGCGATGGCAGCGTCGATCACATATGGATCGGTTTGCCGGTCACGGCCATGGCCGCTTCCTTGATCGCTTCGCTGTGCGTCGGATGCGCATGGCAGGTATAGGCGATGTCCTCGCTCGACGCGCCGAATTCCATCGCCTGCGCCACCTGGCCGATCATCGTGCCGGCGACCGAAGCGATGATCCAGACGCCCAGCACCTTGTCGGTCTCGGCGTCGGCGATCACCTTCACGAAACCGTCCGGCTCATGATTGGTCTTGGCGCGGCTGTTCGCCATCATCGGGAACTTGCCGACCTTGACCGCGCCCTTCTCCTTGGCAGCTTCCTCGGTCAGGCCCACGCCCGCGATCTCGGGCTTGGTGTAGACGACCGACGGGATCACGTCATGGTTCACGATGCCGGTCAGGCCCGCGATATTCTCCGCGACGGCAATGCCTTCATCCTCGGCCTTGTGCGCGAGCATCGGGCCGGGAATGACGTCGCCGATCGCCCAGACGCCGGGAACCTTGGTCGCAAAATCATGATCGGTTTCAATCTGACCGCGCGCATTCAGCTCCAGACCAATCTTGTCGAGGCCCAGACCTTCAGTGTTCGGACGACGGCCGATCGACACCAGCACGACATCGGCTTCGATGGTTTCAGCGGCGCCGCCGGCGGCAGGCTCAACCGTCAGGGTCACGCCCTTCTTGTGCGCCTCGGCGCCCGTGACCTTCGTGCCGAGCCTGTACTCGAAGCCCTGCTTCTTGAAGATCTTGTTCGCTTCCTTGCGGACTTCGCCGTCCATGCCGGGCAGGATCTGGTCGAGAAACTCGACCACCGTGACCTTGGCCCCGACGCGACGCCACACCGACCCCAGTTCCAGGCCGATGACCCCACCGCCGATGACGACCAGATGCCCCGGAACCTTGTCCAGTTCCAGCGCGCCGGTGGAATCGACGATCAGGCCCTTGGCATTGTCGACCGCGACGCCCGGAAGCGGCGTCACCGACGAGCCGGTGGCGATGACGATATTCTTCGCCGTCACCTTCTTGCCCGCGACGTCCACGGTGTTCGGGCCGGTGAAGCTCGCCAGACCCTTGAGCCAGTCGACCTTGTTCTTCTTGAACAGGAACTCGATGCCGCCGGTCAGGCCCTTCACCGCGTCCTTGCGCTGGCCCTGCATGGTGTCGAGGTCCAGGCTCATCTTGTCGATCTTGACGCCCAGCTTGGCGAGCGCGCCGGTCGCCGCTTCTTCATACAATTCGGAAGCATGCAGCAGCGCCTTGGACGGAATGCAGCCGACATTGAGGCAGGTGCCGCCCAGCGTCTCGCGGCTTTCTGCACAGGCTGTCTTGAGCCCCAGCTGCGCCGCGCGGATCGCGGCGACATAACCGCCCGGACCCGCGCCGATTACCAGAACGTCGTAGTCGAATTCAGCCATGGTTTCGTCTTCCTCTGGCGTGATGTCTTACAGGTCGATCAGCAGGCGGGTCGGATCTTCGATCGCGTTCTTGACCGCGACGAGGAAAGTCACCGCTTCGCGACCATCGATCAGGCGATGGTCATAGCTGAGCGCGAGATACATCATCGGGCGGATGACGATCTGGCCGTCGCGGACGACCGGGCGGTCCTCGATCCGGTGCAGGCCCAGCACCGCCGACTGCGGCGGATTGATGATCGGGCTGGACAGCAGCGAACCAAACACGCCGCCATTGGAGATGGTGAAGGTGCCGCCCTTCATATCTTCCATGGTCAGCGTGCCGTCCTTGGCCTTCTTGCCGAAATTGCCGATCGTCTTTTCGATCTCGGCAACGCTCAGCGATTCCGCATTGCGGATCACCGGCACGACCAGGCCATTCGGGGCCGACACCGCGACCGAGATGTCGGCGAAGTCGTTATAGACGATCTCGTCGCCTTCGATCTGCGCGTTGACGCCCGGAATGTCGCGGAGCGCCATGCAGACGGCCTTGGTGAAGAAGCCCATGAAGCCCAGGCGGACGCCGTGCTTCTTCTCGAACAGGTCCTTATATTTCGCCCGCGCCTCGATGACGTTGGTCATGTCCACGTCATTATAGGTGGTGAGCAACGCCGCGTTGTTCTGCGCTTCCTTGAGCCGCTTGGCGACCGTCTGGCGCAGGCGGGTCATCTTGACACGCTCCTGCGCGCGGCTGGGGCCGGCGGCAGGCGCAGCGGCGGCAGGCGCAGCGGCCGGCGCGGAGGCAGCAGCCTTGGCAGTACCCGCGGCGACAGCGGCGGT
>DATFDS010000009.1:0-4825 GCA_035251955.1 Sphingobium sp.
CCTGCTCTTCGACGCCAAGACTCCGGAGGGTGCAGCCCTTCCCGGCGGCATGGGCCTACGCTTCGACTGGACGCTGCTGCGCGGCGTTCCCATATCCGCCCCCTGGGGCCTGTCCGGCGGCCTTGGCATCGACAATGTGGCCGAAGCCATCCGCATCACCGGCGCGCCCCTCATCGATGTTTCTTCCGGCGTCGAAAGCGCGCCGGGCATCAAGAGTGTGGACAAGATCATGGCCTTCTGCAAAGCGGCTCAACCATCATGACCATAAGCAACTCCCTGCGCACGCAGCCCGATGCGTCCGGCCATTTCGGCTCCTTCGGCGGTCGCTATGTCGCCGAAACCCTGATGCCGCTCATCCTGGAGCTGGAGAGGGTCTACAAGGAAGCGAAGCAGGACCCGGAATTCGACCGGGAGTTTGCCGACCTCCTCAAATATTATGTCGGTCGCCCGAGCCCGCTCTACTATGCCGAGCGCCTGACCGAAGCCCTCCGCGCCGAAGCGCCCGAAGGCAAGGGCGCGAAAATCTACCTCAAGCGCGAAGAACTGAACCACACCGGCGCGCACAAGATCAACAACTGCATCGGCCAGGTCCTTCTCGCCAGGCGCATGGGCAAGCCCCGCGTCATCGCGGAAACCGGCGCGGGCCAGCACGGTGTCGCCACCGCCACCGTCGCGGCGCGCTTCGGCCTGCAATGCACCATCTTCATGGGCGCGAAGGACGTCGCCCGGCAGCAGCCCAATGTGTTCCGCATGAAGCTGCTCGGCGCCGAAGTCATTCCCGTCGTTTCCGGCTCGCAGACGCTCAAGGATGCGATGAACGAAGCGCTGCGCCATTGGGTGTCGAATGTGCACGACACTTTCTACATCATCGGCACCGCCGCCGGCCCGCACCCCTATCCGGAGCTGGTCCGCGATTTCCAGTCGGTGATCGGCAAGGAAACCCGCGAGCAGATCCTGGAACTCGAAGGTCGCCTGCCCGACATGCTGATCGCCCCGGTGGGCGGCGGCTCCAATGCCATCGGCCTGTTCCACCCCTTCCTCGACGACGCGGACGTCAAGATGATCGGCGTCGAAGCGGCGGGCGAAGGCCTCACCGGCAAGCACGCCGCCTCCCTAGCGGGCGGCGCATCGGGCATCCTGCACGGCAACCGCACCTATCTGCTGCAGGACGAGGACGGCCAGATCACCGAAGCGCACAGCATCTCCGCCGGCCTCGACTATCCCGGCATCGGCCCCGAACATAGCTGGCTGCACGAAATCGGCCGCGTCCAGTACATGCCCATCACCGACGATGAGGCGCTGGCCAGCTTCCAAAAGCTATCGGCGCTTGAAGGCATCATCCCCGCGCTCGAATCGGCCCATGCCATCGCCTCGGCGGAAAAGGTCGCCCCGACGCTCGACGCGGACCAGATCCTGATCGTCAATCTCTCCGGCCGTGGTGACAAGGATATCTTCACCGTCGCCGACGCCCTGGGTGTCGAAATATGACCTATCCCGTCGCACTCCGTGCTCCTGCGAAGGCAGGAGCCCAGATCGGAGCGTGGACATGGACTCCTGCCTTCGCCGGAGCACGTTGCGTTGGAATTACCAATGACCGCTGACCGCCTCGCTACCCGCTTCGAAGCCTGCAAATCCGCAGGCCGCGCCGCCCTCATCACCTTCGTGACGGCGGGCGACCCGACCGTGGCCGCCACCCCGGCGATCCTCGACGCGCTGGTCGCGGGCGGGGCGGACATCATCGAACTCGGCATGCCCTTTACCGATCCCATGGCGGACGGCCCCGCGATCGAGCTGGCGAACCTGCGCAGCCTCGGCTCCGGCACGCGGACGAAGGACATCTTCCACCTTGCCGAGACCTTCCGCGCGCGCCATCCGCATGTGCCGCTGATCCTCATGGGCTATGCCAACCCGATGCTGGTGCGCGGTTCCGAATGGTTTGCCGACCAGTGCAAGCAGGCTGGCGTCGACGGCGTCATCTGCGTCGACGTCCCGCCGGAGGAGGATGCCGAAATCGGCCCGGCCCTGCGCGCTGCCGGAATCCACCTCATCCGTCTCGCCACGCCGACGACCAACGCGGCTCGCCTGCCCGTCGTCCTCGATGGCGCCAGCGGTTTCCTCTACCATGTCGCCGTCGCCGGCATCACCGGCAAGCAACAGGCCGCACAGGCCGCCGTCGAACTGGCGGTTGAGAAACTGAAGGCCGCCACCGACCTTCCCATCGCGGTCGGCTTCGGCGTCCGCTCCGCCGAGCAGGCCGCCGCCATTGGCCGCGTCGCTGACGGCGTGGTGGTCGGTTCCGCCATCGTCGACATCGTCGGATCGCATGGCGACGCCGCCGCGCCCTTCGTTCAGGAGTTCGTCGCGGCACTCAGCGCCGCTCTCAAAGCCAACAGCCCCCATTTCCGGGAGACCGCCGCATGAGCTGGATCAACCGCGTCCGCAAGGCCGTTCCCTTCCTAGCGAAGAAGGAAACCACGGCCGAGACGCTGTGGCATAAATGCCCTTCCTGCACCGAGATGATCTTCATCAAGGAGTGGGAGGATAATCTGTCCGTCTGCCCGCGCTGCGACCATCATGGCCGCATCGGCCCGTCCGAGCGGTTCGAACAGATCCTAGACCCCGGCTTCATCCTGCTGCCTACCCCGGCGGTTCAGGAAGACCCGCTCAAATTCCGCGATAGCAAACGCTATCCCGAACGGATCAAGGCCGCTCGCGCCTCGACCGGCTATCAGGACGCGCTGATCAACGCGCGCGGCGCGATCGACGATGTGCCGCTGGTCATGGGCGTGCAGAATTTCGCCTATATGGGCGGATCGATGGGCATGGGCGTGGGCGCCGCCTTCATCCAGGGCGTCAACGAGGCGATCGGCCACAAATGCCCCTATGTCATCTTCACCGCAGCCGGCGGCGCGCGCATGCAGGAAGGCATATTGTCCCTCATGCAGATGCCCCGCTCGACCGTGGCGATCCAGAAGCTGCACGCGGCCGGCCTGCCCTATATCGTCGTGCTGACCGACCCCACCACCGGCGGCGTGACGGCCAGCTATGCGATGCTGGGCGACATCCAGATTTCCGAGCCCAATGCGCTCATCGGTTTCGCCGGCCAGCGCGTCATCGAAAGCACGATCCGCGAAAAGCTGCCCGACGGCTTCCAGCGCGCCGAATATCTGTTGGACCATGGCATGCTCGACATGGTCGTCCACCGCGCCGACCTGCGCGACACGCTGGCCCGCGTGATCGGCTATCTGGCGCCACGCGCCGCCGCCTGATCGATACGGCGGATACAGCGCATGCCCGATCACGCCGTCTCCGACGACCCCGGCGTCCAGGCTCAGCTCGATAGGCTGGCCCTGCTCTCGCCCGGCGCGGACATATTGGGCCTGGAGCGGATCACGCGCCTGCTCGATCGCGTCGGCAATCCGCACCGCACGCTCCCGCCGGTCTTCCACGTCGCCGGCACCAACGGCAAGGGATCGACCTGCGCCTTCCTGCGCGCGGCGATGGAAGCAGACGGCAAGAGCGTCCACGTCTTCACCTCCCCCCATCTGGTCCGCTTCAACGAGCGCATCCGCCTCAACGGCCAGATCATTTCCGACGAAGCGCTCGCCCATTATCTCTCCCGCGTCCTGGACGTGGCGGAAGGGATCGGCGCCAGCTTCTTCGAAGTCACGACTGCCGCCGCCTTCCTCGCCTTTGCCGAGCAACCCGCCGATGCCTGCATCGTCGAAGTCGGGCTGGGCGGCCGGCTCGATGCGACCAACGTCATCGAAAATCCCGCTATCTGCGGCGTCGCGCAGCTTGGCCTCGATCATCAGGCATTTCTCGGCAGTACCTTGAAAGCCATCGCTGCCGAAAAAGCCGCCATCGCCAAAGCCGGGGCGCCGCTCGTCACGCAACGCTATGCCGAATCGCTCTTTCCCGTGATCCGCGAAGCGGCCGCGCGGGCCGGCACGACATGGCTGCCCATGGGCCAAAGCTGGGATGCCGCGAGCTATCGCGACCATCTTCACTATCGCGACGAGCAGGGCCGGATCGAAGCCCCTCTCCCGCGCCTGCCCGGGGCGCATCAGATCCAGAACGCCGCCCTCGCCTTCGCGATGCTCCGCCACCAACACGCTGTCCCGATCAGCGAAGCCGCGCTCAAGGCGGCACCGCTCTGGGCGCATTGGCCCGCGCGCCTCCAGCGGCTGGACCACGGCCCCTTGCTCGCCCCGCTCCCGCACGAGACCGAGGCTTGGCTGGACGGCGGTCACAATGCAGGGGCGGGGGAAGCGATCAGCGCGTTCTTCACCAGCGATCGCCTGCAAAGCCGGAAGCTCCAACTCGTCATCGGCATGCTCGCCAACAAGGATGTCGACACCTATCTCGCCTCCTTTGCCGGTCGCGTCGCCCATATTCATGCGCTGCCCGTGCCCGGCCACGACCATCACCCGCCGGCCCGCTTTGCTGCAGTCGCGTCCCAATGGGGCATAGGTTGTACCGCCCATTCCGATCCCACAGCGGCGATCGCCGCCATCGCGGCCGAGGCAGAGGAAGCGCCGCCATGCCTGCTGATCGCGGGGTCGCTTTACCTCGCTGGCGAAATTTTGCGGCTGAACGACCAATATCCCGATTGATTATACTTGCGATTGACTCGCAATAGCGTAACCTATGTCCATCACGCCACGGATAAGGGTTCACGCATATGGCTCATGGAGAGACTTCCTCACTCGATCTGACCACCCACCCGATGCCCGGTGGCTATGGCAACCGGCTCTTCCTCTATGGCATGCGCAGGATGGCGAGTGCGGGGGTCAAGGATGCCCATGCCGCCAATGCCATGCTC
>DATFDS010000010.1:0-6275 GCA_035251955.1 Sphingobium sp.
GATCGACTTGTGCATCGAATTTTTGAGCTTGGTTTCCAGGAAGTCGCTGACCTCGCGGCCACGCTCGCCGATCAGGCCCGCGACGACGATATCGGCCTCGGCGCCGGCGATCATCTGGCCCATCAGGACCGACTTGCCGACACCCGAACCCGCGATGATGGCGATGCGCTGGCCCCGCCCGGCCGTCAGCAGCGCGTTGACGGCGCGCACGCCCAGATCGAACGGCTCGGTGACGCGGCCCCGATCGAGGACATTGCCCTTCACGCCGTTGAGCGGCCAACTGCCGCCCGCGATGATCGGCCCCTTGCGGTCGAGCGGCTGACCCATCGCGTCGATGACGCGGCCAATCAGCCCCTCGCCCACCTGCACCATGGTCGCCTGGCTGTCGGGTTCGACGCGCGCCCCATTTTCCAACGGCGCGTCGGCGTCCAGCGGCACCAGCAGCGTCTTGTCGCCGCGAAAGCCGACGACCTCGGCCCGGCAGATGGTGCCGTCCGCCGCGATCACCCGCGCGCCCGCGCCGATCGGCTTGCGGAAGCCCGTAACCTCCAGCATCCCCGCATCGTGGCTGACCAGTCGGCCAACGTGGCGGGGTGCACGGTTCTGAACCTGCATATGATCGAACAGGCTCTCCGCCTGAGCGAGCGCGGCGCGGATCACGCCTTACCCTCCATATCGTCGAGCAGCGAGCGCAGCCGCGACAGGCGCACATCAGGGCCATCCTCGACCCAGCCGTCCGCCGTTTCCAACCGCACGCAGCCACGATGCATATTCTGATCGGCGACCAGCCGGACGCCGACCGCCTCCCCTTCCAGCAGCGCGATATCCTCGGGGTGGAGGTGCAGCGCGCCCTTGTCGTCATTGCTCTCGATGAAGGCGGCGACAGTGTCGCAGCGTTGCAGCAGGCGCTCGATATCGATTTCGACCTCGCCGACGATCTGCTCGACCAACCGCACGACAGTGGCGGACAACATGGTCGACAGCATGCCGCTCGGCGCCGGGGTCAGCAGTTCAAACGCCTGCGCCAGCCGGCTGCGCGCCTCGGCCTCGGCTGCCTGCCCGTCGCCGATCACGCGGCAACCCTCGTCGAACCCTTGAGCGAACGCCTCCATCCGCGCCTGTTCCAGGATATCCTCGTCGGTCATCGGCGGCGCGGTATCGTGCATCGCCAGAGCCATCCCCTGCCCTTCGGCGAACAGGGTGCGAAAGCCCCCGCTCCGCACCTGGCTGACGCCCCCCAGCGGAATACTGGCGGCTTCGCGGCTGCTGCTCGCGTCCCAGACCTTAAACAAAGTCGTTCCCCTTGCCGCCCAGCATGATGGTGCCCGCGTCGGCCATGCGGCGCGCGGTGGCGATGATCAGCTTCTGCGCCTCGATCACCTCGGCAAGGCGGATCGGCCCGCGCTCCTCGATCTCGTCGGAAATGGCCTGCGCCGCACGCGCCGACATCGAACCGAAGATCTTGCCCTTGAGCATATCGTTCGCGCCCTTGAGCGCCACGACCAGCACGCTGCTGTCGATGGTGCGCATCAGCGTGCCCATATTCTTGTCGTCCATGTCGATGAGATTGTCGAAGACGAACATCTCCTCCTCGATCGTCTGGGCGATCATCTTGTCGCGCTTGGCGACCGCCTTCATGATCCGCTGCTCATTATCCTTGCGGACATTGTTCATGATCGCCGCCGCCTCGATCGTGCCGCCGCGCTGCGACTGCGCGCCCTGCTTCTTGGCGGTGGAGCCGCGCAACAGCAGCTGTTCGAGGTCATCGAGCGCCTCGTTCGACACCGGGCCGAGCGTGGCGATGCGATAGACGATCTCTTCCTGATATTCGGCCGGCATCAGCTGCAGCACGTCGGCCGCGATCGGCGCTTCCAGATGGGCGAGCACCACCGCCATGATCTGCGGATGCTCCGCCTCGATCAGGGTCGCGACTTCCTTCGCGTCCATCCATTTCAGCATTTCCAGCTGGGTCGAGCGGGTCGGCGGGGTGATCCGCGCCAGGATCGTCTCGGCGCGTTCCTCGCCCAGCGCCTTGGTCATCGCGCCGCGGATGTGGCGGGTGGCGCCATAGCCGATGGTCGTGCGCTTCTTCGCCTTGGTGACGAAATGGTCGAGCGCCTCGTTGACTTCCTCGACGGCGACGTCGGCGACGTCGTACATCGCATAGCCGAGCTGGCGGACTTCGTCGGGCTCCAGGCGCGAGAGGATCTGCGCGGCCTCATCCTCGTCGAACAGCATCAGCAGGACGGCGGCGGCGGCGCTGCCCTTGATGGCGGCTTCAGCGGCTTCAGCCATTGTCCTTCTTCCCTTCCTTCAGAAGGTCGCGCACCACCAGGGCGGCGCGATCCGGGTCCTGCTTCACGAAATTGCGGATCAGGTCGGCGCGCTGCGCATAGTCATAGGTGGACGAGATCATGTCGAGCGTGATCGCCTGGCCGGCGGCGGGCGCCGCGACCGCCTGACGGCCGATCTCGGTCGAGATTTCGCGGCCGATCTTCTGACCCTCGGCCGCAGCCTGCGCGCCAGCGGCTTCCTGCGCGGCGGCGCGGCGCTTCAAGAGCGGCCGGCCGATGCCGAAGATCACCAGCAGCGCGACGGCGAGCGCTGACAGGTTGCGCACCAGCGGCGAGACCCAGTCGGCTTCATACCAGGGCGCCTTGACTTCCTCTGCCTTGACGAAGCTGCGCGAGGACAGCGCCACCACGTCGCCGCGCGCCTGGTCGAAGCCCACCGCGCCCTTCACCAGGGCTTCCAGCGCGGCGATTTCCTGCGCGCTGCGCGGCTTGCCATCGGCGCCATTGTCGAGCGCGACGGCGACCGACAGGCGCTTGACCGTGCCGATCGCATCCTTGGTCACGGACACTTCGCGACCCAATTCGAAGCTGCGGTTGAAGGTTTCCTCGGTCTTCATCGGTGCGCTGGGCGGCGTCGCGGGCTGGTTCGCCTGCGAGCCCTGCGACACGGCCTGACCGTTGGGATTGGTCTGGGTCACGGTCGGATTGACCGGCGCCTGGTTGCTGAGCGCACCGGGAACGCCGCTCGCCTCGCCGCCGGCCCCAGCTCCGTTTCCTTGGCCGCGCGGGTCGGAGGCCCAGGTGCCCTGCTCGGTACGAAGGCGGGCTTCGTCCTGCGGGAAGCTCTCACGGGTGGCCTGACGCTCGGCAAAGTTCAGTTCGGCGCGTACCTCGGTCGAAAATTTGCCGTCGCCCAATATGGGGGTCAGCAGCGCGATCACCGACTGGCGATAGCGGTCCTCGATCTTGCTCTGCACGGCCAGCTGGCGATCATCGGCGGCGTTGCCGTCATTGTTGCTCAGCAGCCGGCCATTCTGGTCGACCAGCGAAATCTGGTCGGGCGCGAGTTCGGGCACCGACGAGGCCACCAGATGCACGATCGCGCTCACCTGCGCGTCGGTCAGCGTCCGGCCCGAAGCCAGCCGCAGCATGACCGAGGCCGAAGGCTTGCTCCGCTCGCGCAGGAAGACGCTGGGTGGCTCGATCGCGAGGTGGACCTTGGCGCTTTCGACGCTGTCGATCGCCTCGATCGTGCGGGCGAGGTCCATCTCGCGGGCAGACCGCAGCTTTTCGCCCTCGACGGCGCGGCTCGCGCCCATCGGCAGGCTGTCGATCATGCTGTTGCCGTCGGGCGCGCTCTTGGGCAACCCTTGAGCGGCGAGCATCATCTTCGCCTTGAAATAATCATCCTCCGCCACGGTCATCGCGCCCGAATTGTCGAAGTCGTAAGCCAGGCCATTCTGGTCCAGCACCTGCGCCACCGCCGACTTGTCGGCATCGGGCAGGCCACGGAACAGGTCACGCTGCGGCGGTTCGCGCAGCGCCAGCCAGGCGGCGCCGGCGACTGCGACGGTGCCGAGCAGGCCGAGCAACGGCAGGCTCTTTGCCACCGCCGGCTGCTTGATAAAGCCGGTGAAGCGTGCCTTGAGCGCGTCGGCGCCGCCGAAAGCGGGGCCGGTGCTGGCGGGGAGAGCGGCGGTGCCGCCGACATTGGTGGTGAGTGCGTTCTCGCTCATATTACACCGGCATGCTCATGATGTCCTTGTAGGCGGACAGGAGTTTGTTGCGGACCTGAAGGGTCGCCTCGAAGCTGACCGACGCCTGCTGCTTGGCCAGCATGACGGCGGCAATGTCGGTCGTCTCGCCCCGCTCGAAGGCGGAGGCCGCCTCGCCGGCCTGGCTCTGAAGGCCGTTGACCTGGTTCAGCGCGGAGTTCAGCGCCTCGGTAAAGCCGCCGGGCTTGGTGCCTTCGGCCCCGCCGATGCCCGCGCCACCACCCACCGTCCCGGTCGATGCGACGTCGCGCAGGGCGGCGTTCTTCTGGAGGATGGCGTTGCGGATCGCCATCACGCTGTCAGTCGGGGAAATGCCGGTCATGTCCTACCCTCCCTCAAGCCGCTGCAAGGTCGCGCATCTCGGCGAGCCGATAGCGCAGGGTACGTTCGGAAATGCCCAGCTTGCGCGCGGCGGCGGCGCGGTGGCCGTCCGTCTCGCGCAGCGCGGCGCGGATCGCGTCGAGCTTCGACTGGCGGGCGACATCGCGCAGCCGGACCGGCTCGACGGGAGCAGGCGCGGCGCCCACGACGCGCAACTGCGGCACGCCGGCGATGTGCAGGTCTTCAGCGTCGATCCGATCGCCGTCGCGCAACACGATCGCGCGCTGCAGGACATTGCCCAGTTCGCGGGCGTTGCCCGGCCAGACATGGTCGGCAAGCTTGGCGAGCGCGGCGGCGGTCGGCCAGACGAAATCGGCATGGCGCAGCAGCATCGCGGCGGCGATCGCGATCACGTCGCCCGGACGCTCGGCCAGCGGGCGCAGCTCCAGCGGCATGACGTTCAAACGCCAGTAGAGGTCTTCGCGGAAGCGGCCGGCGGCCACTTCGGTCGCCAGGTCGCGGTTGCAGGCCGCGATGATGCGGACATTGACCGGCACCGGATGGGTCGCGCCGACAGGCAGGATTTCCCCTTCCTGCAAGGCCCGAAGCAGCTTCGCCTGCAGCGCCAGCGGCAGTTCGGCAATCTCGTCGAGGAACAGCGTGCCGCCATCGGCAGCCAGGAACAGGCCGTCCGAAGAGTTGGCCGCGCCCGTAAAGCTGCCCTTCTTGTGACCGAAGAGCATGGCTTCCATCATCGTTTCGGGCAGCGCGGCGCAGTTGACGGCGATGAAGTCGTGCGAAATGCGGCCCGACTGGGCATGAAGGAAACGCGCCATGCCTTCCTTGCCGGTGCCGGTGTCGCCCTGGATCAGGACGGTGGCGTCGCTGCGCGCCACACGGCCCGCCAGCGTCATGAGGCGCGTGCTCGCGGCCTCGCCCACTGCCGGGATCGCCATCGGGCGGGCCAGTTCGGCGATCAGTGCGAAGGCGAAACCCATATCCTCAAGGCCGAACGCCACGCGGGCCGGCAGGCCGTTGGCGGCGGACACCAGCGACGGCGCGCCATCCACCAGATTGATCAGAATGTCGCGATGGGTTGCATGACCGATCTCGGTCGCCAGCAGCACGCGGCGGTCGTCGCGCTCACGCGGGCTCTGGGCGTCGACGACGCGCACCTTATAATAGGCATTTTCCAGCCAGTGCTGCAGGCCCGGAACGAGCGCGCAAACTCCACGGCTCACGTCAAGCGATGACATGACAGTCCCCAATCACTTTGGCTGGCTTGTGCCCCCGCACGCCCCAACCCCCTTCGATGGTCTGTAAATGGCGCTTCGTGGTTATCATCTGGTTAATACGGCAATTACCTTGCCGCAGAACGGAAAAATTTTGCCGCTTTTTGCACTGCCGCTGCGGGCGTCCGAAAAAGTCGGGGCCTGGAACCCTCGGATTTCCGTCACTTTCTCCCTTTTTTCAAAAAAATCGCGACGGGCCCTAAAAGCAATTTTCCCGGTGCCGTTATCCCCTTTCGAGGCCGCAAGCAGCCCAGATGGCAGCGACCTGATGTTAATAGAAGGGAATTCATCATGACTGTTATCGGAACCAACTCTTCCGCTCTGCGCGCCGCCAATGCTTCGGCTCTCGCCGGCAAGTCGCTGAGCACCGCGATGGAGCGCCTGTCGAGCGGCAAGCGCATCAACAGCGCCAAGGACGACGCCGCCGGCCTCGCCATCTCCTCGCAGATGACCTCGCAGATCAAGGGCATGACCCAGGGCATCCGCAACGCCAATGACGGCATCTCGCTGGCCCAGACGGCGGAAGGCGCTCTCGGCGAAGTCACCAACATGCTGCAGCGCATCCGCGAACTGGCCGTCCAGTCGAAGTCGGA
>DATFDS010000011.1:0-10400 GCA_035251955.1 Sphingobium sp.
GCCGCCGCCGCAGAAGCGGTCCAGCGTCACGCCGCCGACGGTGACATCGAAACCGGCGTCGAGCGCGGCCATGCGGGCAAGGTCGCCCCCCTGCCTGCCCTTCTGCATGGAGGTGGACCAGATCACGTCGTCGACATCGGCGGCGGCGATGTCATTGCGGTCCACCAGCGCCTTGAGCACGGTCGCGGCGAGATTCTGAGGGTGAAGATTGGCGAGCGCGCCCTTGCCGACTTTGCCAATGCCGCGGGGCGTGCGCACCGCATCGATGATCAGAGCTTCCGTCATATGATTCCCGTTCCAGCCTCTTCCTTCCAATTAATTGACTGATTAAGGAAGGTCAAGCGGGACGTGGAAAAATGGACGGTTTGACCGCGGGATATCGCCCCCGTCAAAAGAAGCCGGCTGCCGGACCGGAACGATGGCGTTGCCGATCCTGCACGGATTTCATGCCCCTCGATGGGGCGCGCAACATTTCAGGCCGTCTCCATAGGGGGCGGCGGTATGTTCTCGCTTCCATCAAGCGCGGGATTGAGCGATCGCGCTCCTACGCGCCAGACTTGGCGCCCGCCTTTTCCGCCAACACGCCATGCAAGATCATATCAAGGAGCGTATTGGTGTAGTTTCGGCGCAGATCTTCATCAATCTGGTCGATGTCGAACGCCACCCGCAACATATGCTGCCCAAAGAACAGGTGGTCGCAGGCCCCAAGGACGATGAAGTAGAAGAGCATCGGGTCGACGGGCTTGAACAAGCCCTGGCTTATGCCCTCCTGGATCATCTTGCGCTGGGTTTCGGCAAGCGGCTTCGAAATCTTCCTTGCGACCTCCGGCCCGGTTTCCTCATCCTCGAAAAGATAGTGGATGAGCCGGTTTATGAACGGATAGCGGAAATAGACGGTGATGATGCCCCTGATATGAAGCTTGATCTTCTCGACCGGGTCGAGATCCATGCCGATCAGCCCCTCCAGTTGCTCAAGCCCGTGCCCGAGCACATCCTCAAGCAGGGCGAGCATCATGCGCTGCTTGGTGCCGAAATAATATTTCACCAGCGCGGAGTTCAGCCCGGAATGCTTCGCTATGTCGCTGAGCGAAATATCAATCGTGCCTCGCTCCGCCATCAAGCTGCCAGCGGAGTTCAAGAGGATGGCACGAGAGGAGGTTCGTTCCGCCTTTTCCGGTACGCCTGCCTTGCTGATCTTCGTCGCCACTGTCCCACTCTCTCTCGAAACCAGCGGTAACGGTAGCGAAGATTTGCCGAGGGGACAACCTTAATCGGTTGATCAAATTGCCGGCGATGCGGGCAGCAAAGCACGGTTGTCCTCGCCCGTCGCGGGCGGCGGCGACGGAAAGTCGCATGGGGTAGCGGAATAGCGCGGCGCAGGCGCTGGTTGAGCGAAGCCGCCCACATCGATGAACGTGCCGCGGGCCGCGTTCTGTGGGTGAACCAGCGCTTCGGCCATGGTAAGTACAGACGTCGCACAGGCATCTGTTACGCCGAAGATCACCGACCATTCGTCACGGCTGCGGGTGCGGAAAAGCTTTTCCAGCGCCTTCCTCTGTATCGGCCATAATTTCGGGTCATTCTGCTCGTCGAACAGCGGATCATCCTCGATGCCGGCCAGCGCGCGGAACTTCGCGAAAAATTGGGGTTCTATGGCGCCAAGCGCAATGTTGCCGCCGTCCGCGGTCTCATATGTGTCGTAGAAGGGCGCGCCGGTGTCGAGAAGATTGACGCCGCGCTCGTCGCGCCAGCTTCCTTCGGCACGAAATCCCCACATCATCGCGGCAAGCAAGGCCGAGCCGTCCGTCATCGCGCAATCGATGACCTGACCGTCACCCCCTTTCCGCACCGCCAGCAGCGCGCTGACCATGCCGAAGGCGAGCATCATCCCACCCCCGCCGAAGTCGCCGACCAGGTTCAATGGCGGCACCGGTTTCTGACCCGCACGTCCCACCATCCCCAACACGCCGGACAGCGCAATATAGTTGATGTCGTGGCCGGCGGCCTGGTTCCACGGGCCGTTTTGCCCCCATCCCGTCATCCGGCCATAGACAAGGCGCGGATTGTCGGCGAGCAGCACATCGGGACCAATGCCAAGACGCTCCATCACCCCCGGGCGAAAGCCTTCGATCAGGCCGTCGGCGCTACGGGACAGTTGCCGCAGCGCCGCCACGCCCTCAGCGGTCTTGAGGTCGATCGCCACAGACTTGCGGGATCGCAAGAGCGGGTCCCACGGGGTGTGCGGCGTGCCGGGCCGATCGACCCGGATAACCTCTGCGCCATGATCTGCGAGCATCATGCCTGCAAATGGCGCGGCTCCCAGCCCCGCCATTTCGATGATGCGCAGCCCGGCCAGAGGTCCGGCCATCGTTCAGAGCGCCTCTACGATCGTCACATTGGCGACGCCGCCGCCCTCGCACATCGCCTGAAGGCCCCAACGCTTGCCCCGCGCCCGCAGCGCGTAAACCAGCGTCGCCATCAGCTTGGCGCCGGACGCGCCCAGCGGATGGCCAAGCGCGATGGCGCCGCCATTGACGTTGAGCCGGTCATGATCGGCGCCCAGATGCTTCAACCAGGCGAGCGGGATCGGCGCGAAGGCCTCATTGACCTCGTAAAGATCGATGTCGGCGATGGTCAAGCCCGCGCGCTGGAGGGCGCGGTCCGTCGCGGGCAGCGGTTCCTCCAACATGATGACCGGATCGCCGGCGGTCACGGTCATGTTGTGGATGCGCGCCAGCGGCGTCAGACCATGCGCCTTGAGCGCCCGTTCGTTCACCACCATGACGCCCGATGCGCCATCGCAAATCTGGCTTGCGTTGGCGGCGGTGATCAGCCCGCCTTCCTGAAGCAGCTTGACGCCGCCCAAGCTTTCCATGGAAGCATCATAGCGAATACCCTCATCCTTGCGATGAAGCAGCGTGCCACCGGCTCCGTCGCCGATGCTGACGGGGATGATCTCCGCGTCGAATGCGCCGGCCTCGGTAGCGGCGGCCGCGCGTCGGTGGCTTTCCAGAGCATAGCGATCCAGGTCTTCGCGGGTGAAGTCGTTCTTGGCGGCGATCATCTCCGCGCCGTGAAATTGGCTGAAGCCTTCCACGCCGTAGCGGCTCTGGATATTCTTCGACCAGGGGCCGGTGCCGATCCCGGCCTTTTCCGCCAGGAAGATGGGCGAACCCATCGGCACGCGGGTCATGCTTTCCACGCCGGCCGCGATGACGATGTCCTGCGCACCGCTCATGACGGCCTGGGCGGCGAAATGGATCGCCTGCTGCGAGGAACCGCATTGCCGGTCGATCGTGACGGCGGGCACGCTGTCCGGCAGTGACGAGGCCAGAACGGCGTTGCGGCCAATATGCGTGCTCTGTTCGCCGATCTGGCTGACGCAGCCCAGAATGACGTCGTCGATCGCGGCCGGATCCACGCCCGACCGTTCGACCAGCGCGTCAAGGACGCTGCCGGCCAGGTCAGCCGGGTGCCATTCCGCCAGGACGCCACCACGCCTGCCACCTGCCGTGCGCCCTGCGGCTACGATATATGCTTCACCAATCGCCATGTTTCGAACTCCAGAAGATAATATCAGGTGAGGCTGCCACCTTCAGCGGCCAATCTACGAAGCAGCGGCGAAACGGCGTCCGCGCCCAGCATCTCGTCCAGCTTCCCGACGATCCGCGCGAGGCCGACGCTGTCCGCCCAGAACATCGGCCCGCCCGTCCACACAGGCCAGCCATATCCCGTCCCCAGCGCGACATCGATGTCGGACGCGCGCAGGGCGATGCCTTCCTCAAGCACTTTCGCGCCTTCGTTGACGACGGGGTAAAGCAGACGCTCGACGATCTCGGCGTCGGAAAACTCCCGCTGCGGCACGCCCGTCCTGCTGGCGAAATCCCGGATGACCTTCTCGGCCATGGCCGAAGGCGTGGCGCGACGCTTCTCGTCATAGTCGTAATAGCCGCCATCCTTCTTCTGGCCCCAGCGACCCATTTCGCACATGATTTCCTGCACCGTGCGGCCGGCGCTGTTTTCCCGGTCCCAACCGATGACGTCGAGGCCGACGAGATCGATCATCTGGAACGGTCCCATGGGGAAGCCATAATCGTTCATGACGCGATCGATTTGCGCGGGCGTCGGCCCTTCCAGCACCAGAGCTTCGGCACAGGTCATGCGCGGTTGCATCACGCGATTGGCGATGAAGCCGTCGCACACGCCCGAAAGAACGGCGACCTTGCCGAGCCTGCGACCCAGCGCCATGCCGGTGGCGATCACTTCGTCGGCCGTCCTGGCGCCGCGCACGACCTCCAGCAGGCGCATGATGTTGGCCGGCGCGAAGAAATGCAGGCCGATCACATGCTCCGGCCGGGATGTCGCGTCCGCAATGACGTTCAGGTCCAGGAAGGACGTGTTGCTCGCCAAAATGGCGCCGGGCTTGGCTGCGGCGTCGATCTGGCCGAATATCTGCTTCTTGAGTTCGATCTCCTCGAACACGGCCTCGATCACCAGATCAGCGGCGGCGACGGCCGTCGCCAGATCCGTGCTGACGCTGAGCAGGCTGGACCGTTTTTCGGCTTCCGCTTCGCTGATGCGGCCCTTCGCCGCCAGGGCCGAGATCGTCTTGCGAATTCCGCCGGCGCCGCGTTCCACCGCCGCGCTGTCACGATCGACCAGGGTGACCGCCATGCCGCTGTTGAGGAAAGCGGTGGCAATGCCGCTGCCCATCGTCCCTGCGCCGATGACGGTGACCGTATTCACGTCGATGGGCGACGCATCCTTGCGGAGGCCCGGAACCTTGGCGGCCGTCCGTTCGGCGAAGAACAGGTGACGTTGCGCGCCTGACTCGTTCGACGCCACGAGTTCCTCGAACAATTCAAATTCGCGCTTCATCCCCTCATCGAAGGGCAGCGCCGCCGCGGCTTCGATCGCCTTCACGATGTTGCCCGGCGCCTTGAAGCCCTTGAACGCGCGCGCATTTGCCTGCCGATAGGCTTCGATGGCCGCGCTGGCCGCCGCTGCGTCCAGATCGGTGTCCATGTCGCAGATGCGGCGCAGGGGCGCGCCTTCGTCCAGCAGGCTGCGGGCGTAGGCAATGGCTTCCTCCGGCAGGTCGCCGTCGACCACCTTGTCCACAAGGCCGAGCTTCAGCGCCTTCGCGGCGCCCACGGGACGGCCGCCGACGATCAGGTCAAGAGCCGCCTCGACCCCGGCAATGCGCGGCGTGCGCTGGGTCCCACCAGCGCCCGGCAGCAGACCGAGCGAGACTTCGGGCAGGCCGACCTTGGCCGAGGACAAGGCCAGGCGATAATGGCAGGACAGCGCCAGTTCGAGGCCGCCGCCCAGCGCCGTGCCGTGAATTGCGGCGATGACCGGCTTGGGCGATGCTTCGATGACCGCGAAAATCTCGTTCAGGTTGGGGCTGCGCAGTTCGCCGTCAAGTTCGCCGATGTCCGCCCCCGCGAAGAAAGTCCGGCCGTCGCAGCGGATGATGAACGCCCGTGCCTCCGGGTCCGCAACCGCGCGGCGGATCCCCTCGTCCAGAGCGACCCGGACATCGTGACCCAGCGTATTGACCGGCGGCGAATTGATGGCCAGCACCGCAATGGCATCCTGCACCACATAGCTGGAGATGCCCGCCTGGGCGATCGGTTGATTCATATGTGTCTCCGGGAACTTGTTCGAGTGAATTACAGCGACTGGCCGTCGTCGATGGTGAAGACGGACCCGGTCACTTCGGCGCTCGCATCCGAGCAGAGATAGAGGATGGACGGGTCCAGGACGCCGATGCTCATCACCCGCCGCCGCACGAAGCCGTCGATCAGCGCCTGCCCTTTCGGACCGTCGAGATAGTCGTCGTTCAGGTCGGTCCGGATATAGCCGGGGCTGACCATATTGACGTTGATGCCCTTGGTGGCCCAGTCGTGAGCCATGACGCGGCCCATCTGGATGACCGCCGCCTTGGTCGCGCTGTATGTCGCCTGACCCGTCGCGATGAAGCTGGATGTGATGGAGGAGATGAGGACGATGCGGCCATGCCCGCGTTCGGCGGAACCCGCGGCCACCATCCGACGAGCACCCTCGCGCGCCGTCAGGAAAACACCGCGCATGTTGACCGCGACCATCTTGTCGAAATCATCGACATCGATGCCCAACGCGCTGCCGCCCAAGGCAAGCCCTGCGTTCGCCACCACGCTGTCGACCGGACCGAACGCCGCCTCCGCCGCATCATAGGCCGCGATCACGGAGTCCTCGTCCGCCACATCCATCTGGACACCGCAGGCGACGCCGCCCCCCGCCTCTATGCCCGCCTTCACCTCATCCAGCATGGATGTGCGCCGCGCCGCTAGGACCACTCGCGCCCCGCTTTGGGCCAGGCGTTCCGCCAGATGCCGGCCAATGCCGGACGAAGCACCCGTGACCAGGACAACACGATTGGAAAGATCGAACGAAAAGGGAGCGCTCATGTCATGCACCTTTGAACTGAGCGGGCCGCTTTTCCATGAACGCGGCAACGCCCTCGGCGCAGTCGGCGCTGCGCCCCGCCGTCCGCTGCTCGCGCCGCTCCAGTGCGAGCGCGCCGTCCCACCCGCTATCCAGCGCCTGCCATATCATCCTGCGCGTCTGCGTAAGGCTGCTCGGTCCATTGGCCAAACGTTCGGCCAGCGCCATGGCCTCTGCCTCCAGCGCCTCGTCGGGGACGACATAGTTTATCAGGCCCCAATCCAAAGCGCGGGCCGCCGAAATGCGATCGCCCAGCAAGACCATTTCCATCGCGCGGACCCTGCTGGCCCCGCGCACGAGCAGATGCGTGGAGCCCCCATCCGGCACCAGTCCGATGCGCGAGAACGCTTGCAGGAAATAGGCGGTTTCGCTGGCGACCACCATGTCGGCCGCCAGCGCCAAAGAACAGCCGACGCCGGCCGCCGCGCCGCGCACGGCGGAAATCCAGGGCATCGGCAGGTCGCGTAGCCGGCTCATCAGCGGGTTCATGTGCGTTTCGAGGGTATAGCCGAAATCCACGGCCCCGTCCTGAACCGCCACCTCTTCGGACAGATCAGCGCCCGAGGAAAATGCTTTTCCCGCGCTCGTCAGCAAGAGCGCGCGGGCCGATTGCTCCAGTTCCGTCAGGGCCGCGGTCATTTGTTCAACCATCGCGACGGAGACGGCGTTCAAGGTTGCAGGCTGATTCAGGCGGATGATGCCGACCCGGCCACGCAATTCGGTTTCAATAAGATTATATGCCATCTGGTGATCTCGCAGCTACCCGATCGCCCTTTTATACATTAATCGATTAAATGCAACTGACTCATATGCGCGTAACCAGCCTTGCGGGCCGCGCCCAGCAAAATTTTCGCCCTCAAAATAAATTGGAACTTGCTTGTGCTCGCAACGCTGCCACACAAGGTCGATGGACGACAGTTTGAAAAGGCCTGACGAGGAAACCAGCGCGGTTCAACGCGTGTATCGAGGGATTCTGGCCGACCTCGAATTGGGGCGCATGGTGCCGGGCCAGCGCCTGATCGAAACGGAACTGGCGGGTCGCTTTCAGGTGGGACGAAATGCCGTGCGCGAAGCCATCCATCGACTGGAGGGACGCGGCGTGGTCGATCGGTCCCGGCACCGATCGCCCGCCATCCGAAAACTCGGTCAGGAAGAGACGCTGGATGTTCTCGATGTAGCGGATTGGATGACGGCGTTGACGCTCCGGGCCGCTGCGAGCCGCTATCGTGAGGACGTCCATTTCCAGGCGCTGCAGTCGGCGCTTACCCTGCTCGAACAGGCCGAGCAAAGCGATCCGATCGGAGCGTTCAGTCACGCACGGCGCAACCTTTACCGCGTCTTCCTGGAGATCGGTGGAAATCGCGAACTGCAACGGCTTTTCCCGGCCATCGGCATGAACATCATCTATGCGCAATATCAGGGAATCAGACTGCGCCGCATAAGGCTGACCGATTATCGCCGAATGATCGAGGCCGTTCAGGACGGTGATGCTGATGAGGCGACCCGCGTCGCCAGCGAGCATGTCGCCAATGTCCGCTCAGCCATCCAGGAGGAGTGGGCTGCCGAAGGACATGAGCAGGGCGCCGCATCGCGCCGCCCCGCCATTGCCGTCTATCGACCTATGATCGAACGCACCAGCTTGCGGACGCGGTCGTCATAGGGCGGACGAAAGCCTTTCAGCGGCCCCAGATCGGCGCCGATCTGCTTGTAGACCGCCTTGCGGTGACTGAACTCCAGAAACCCGTCACGCCCATGATAGGCGCCCATGCCCGACGGCCCAATCCCGCCGAAGGGCAGGTTTTCCTGCGCGCAATGCATGATGACGTCGTTGACGCAGATGCCGCCCGATGTCGTGCGCGTCTTGAGCAGTTCCAGTTCCGCCTGGTCGTTGCCGAAATAATAGAGCGCCAGCGGCCGCTCGGCGGCATTCACCTTGCTGACGACATCTTCGATCGACGAATAGCGCATGATCGGCAGCAACGGACCGAACAACTCATCCTTCATGATGTCCATGTCGAGCGTGGCGTCGAGTACCAGCGTCGGTGGTATCCGTCGATGTTCCTGCTGGGAGAAATCCTCACCGGCCGGATTGATCGGCAGGACGCGGGCTCCCTTGGCGCGCGCATCGACCAGATAGCCGTTCAGGCGCTCATAATGCCGGTCGGAGATGATGGCGGTATAGTCCGGATTGTCGCGCATGCTGGGCAGCATCCGCCGCACCGCCGCCTCGACCTGCTCGACAAAGTGTACCTCCTGCGCTTCGGGCACATAGACATGGTCGGGGGCGAGGCATATCTGGCCGGCGTTCAATATCTTGCCCGCCATGATGCGTTCGGCCGCGATGGGCAGGTTGACGCCCTTGCCGACCACCACCGGGCTCTTGCCGCCCAGTTCCAGCGTCAGCGGCACGAGGTTGTCCGATGCGGCGCGCATGACATGCCTGGCGATGGAACCGGCGCCGGTAAAGATCAGGTGGTCGAAGGGAAGCGCGGTGAAGGCCGCGCCGGTTTCGACGCCGCCGGTCACGACCGCGATCTCAGCGGCATCGAACCGCCCGGCGATCAACTCCTGCAACAGATCGGACGTGCGCGGCGTCAGTTCCGACGGCTTGATCATCGCGCGATTGCCCGCCGCCAGCGTGTTGGCGAGCGGCGAGAAAACCAGACCGACCGGGAAGTTCCAGGGCGATACGATGCCCACCACCCCCTTGGGCTGGAACAGGATTTCCGCCCGCGCACCGAACAGGCCCAGCAGTTTCGGCTCCACCGGCCGCTTTTCAGGCCGCATCCACTGGCGCAGATGCTTGCGCGAATGTTGCAGGGCGGCGACCGGCGTCATGATGTCGGTCAGCAGGGTGGCGTGGTTCGAGCGATTGCCGAAATCCGCGCTGATCGCGCTTTCGAACCGTTCACCATTCTCCTTCAGCAGCGCGATGCAGCGATCGATCCGGTCGATGCGCAGCGCGGCGTCGGGCGGGCCATCCGCCAGGAACGCGGCGCGCTGGCTTCGCAAAATAGCATTAAGATGTTCCGGTTCCACTCGCCACTCCTTGTCGTTCGAGCATTTTACTGAATTTTCGCGGCTATTCCGCGGCAACTGGACAGGCATCCAATCTTATTTATTCAATTGAATATATCACTTCTGCGATTTTGTAATCTCGAAAAATTGTGCTTGCCCATGCTTGCCGCATGGCGGGCAAGCACAAGGCCGTCGTAGCGCCACCATAAGCAGCAGCCCGATGGCGATTGATTGTTCTACAATAATGACCTACGAAATGGACCAAGGAGGACTCCATGACCGAACGTGCCCAGACCATCGCTGCAAAAGTTGAGACTTTCATCCATGACATCGTGATCCCCTATGAAAGCGATCCGCGCGCCAAGGGACATCATGGCCCGTCCGACGAACTGGTGATGGAGATGCGCGCCAAGGCGCGTGATGCAGGCGTTCTGACCCCGCACATCCTGGCGGGAGGCGAGCATCTGACGCAGCGCGAGACCGCCACCATACTCATCCGTACCGGACTCAGCCCCCTGGGTCCGTTGGCCTGCAACACCATGGCGCCCGATGAGGGCAATATGTATCTGCTCGGCCACAAGGCTTCGCCGGAGCAGAAGGATCGCTTTCTCAAGCCGTTGGTCGAAGGGCAGGCGCGATCCGCTTTCCTGATGACGGAGCCCGCGGAAGATAACGGCGCCGGGTCGGACCCTTCGATGATGATCACCACCTGCCGGCGCGACGGCGACGCGTGGATCATCAACGGCCGCAAGCGCTTCATCACCGGCTATCAGGGGGCGAGGGTCGGCATCGTGATGGCGAAATCCGACGACGGCGCCTGCATGTTCCTCGTCGACCTGCCAGATCCCGCCATCACCATCGACCATGTCCCCGATACGATCGACAGTTCCATG
>DATFDS010000012.1:0-15191 GCA_035251955.1 Sphingobium sp.
ACCATATATTGGTCGACGAGGCGCAGGACACCAATGTCAGCCAGTGGCAGATCGTCGGCGCGCTGGCGGCGGAGTTTTTTGCAGGCGAGGGGGCTAAGGGCGACAAGGTCCGCACCATCTTCACCGTAGGCGACTTCAAACAGGCGATCTTCGGCTTCCAGGGCACCAGCCCCGAGGCGTTCCGCGCAGCGCAAATCCTGTTCCAGCGCCATGCCGACGCGGCGCAGCATCCGTTCCACGATCTGTCGCTGGAGCGCAGCTTTCGCTCCACCCCCGCCGTGCTCGAAGTCGTCGACCGGACCATAGCCACGCTGCGCGCCGAGCGACTGGGCCTGCCTGAAGGCGAGGTCCGGCACATCAGTGCCAACCGTTTCCCCGGCGAAGTGTTGTTGTGGAAGCCCACGATCGCCGGCCTGTCGGAAGAGGCGGAGGGCGAGGAGGATTGGGCCGCCGATCAGGAACGGCTGCTCGCGCAGAATATCGCGCGCCAGATCCGCCAATGGATCGATGACGGCATGATGCTGGAAAGCCGCGGCCGCGCCGTCACTGCCGGCGATATCATGATCCTGGTCCGGCGCCGCAGCGAACTGGCCCGCCTCATCGTCGCGCGGCTTTACGAAGAGGGCGTCGCCGTTGCGGGCATAGACCGCCTGCGCCTCAACGCGCCGCTCGCGGTCCGCGATCTGCTCGCCGCGCTGCGTTTCGCGGTCCAGCCGGAGGATGATCTGAACCTGGCCGCGCTGCTCGTTTCGCCGATGATCGGCTGGTCGCAGGCGGAACTGATGGAAGGGCTGATCGGCCGGCGCATCGGGCTTTGGCAGCATCTGACGCAAAGGCTGGACGATGCCGCGCTGGCGCCGCTCCGTACATTGCTGGCGCGGGCCGACTTCACTACCCCCTACCGCTATCTCGAAGCGATCCTTTCCGGACCGATGGACGGCCGCCGCCGCCTGATCGAACGGCTCGGCAGCGAGGCGGCGGACCCGATCGAGGAACTGCTGAACGCCGCCCTCAGCTTCGAGACGGACGATCACCCCTCGCTCCAGCGCTTTATCGACTGGTTCGACCGGGGCGAGGTGGAAATCGTGCGCGACGCTGCGGCGCAGGGAGATTCGCTCCGACTGCTGACGGTGCACGGCGCCAAGGGCTTGCAGGCGCCGGTCGTCATATTGGCCGATGCCTGCCTTGATCCCGACGCCGGCGCGCGCGCCGACTCGCTTGAATGGGAAGGCGTGCCCATCCTCGCTCCGCGCAAGACCGAGCGGCAGGGACCGATCGGCCAATTGTTCGAAGATGCGCGCGCCATAGAGCGCCAAGAACATTGGCGGCTGCTCTATGTCGCGCTGACCCGCGCGGAGGAGAAGCTGATCGTCGCCGGCTCGCTCGGTCCCAGGGCGCGGGGAGAGCCGCAGCCGGAAAGCTGGTTCACGGCGGTCGAAAATGGCCTGAAGGCGCTCGGTGCGGAATGGGAAGCCGATCCGCTGTGGGGCGCGCGCCGTAGGTGGCGAGGGGCGGAGATATTGCCGCCGCACCCGCCTGCCGTGCCCGGCGCGGTCGAACAGACGAGCCATGCCGATCCCGCCTGGCTGCGTGTGCCGGCGCCGCAGGAAGCGCGCCCGCCGCGTCCGCTGGCGCCCTCCGCGCCGGTTGAGGACGATGTTCCCTATCCGCCGCCCACGCCGGCCATGCGTCAGGCGACGGAGCGGGGGCGCTGGCTGCACGCCTTGTTCGAACGCTTGCCGGACGTCCCTACGGACAGCCGCCGCGCGCGCGCCGACCAGTGGCTCCGGCAGCAGGGCGCGGACGACCCGGCCGTGCGCCATGACGTCATCGGCCAGGCTCTCCGCGTGATCGAGGACCCGCGTTTCGCGGCCCTGTTCGCGCCGGGCGCGCTCGCCGAAGCGCCAATCGCCGCTGTCGTGGGCGAGGTGGTGATCGCCGGCACCGTCGACCGGCTGTGCGTCGGGCCCGACTTGGTGCAACTGGTCGATTTCAAGACCGGCCGCATTGCACCCTTCTCTCCGCAGGACGTGCCGCTCGCCCATATACGCCAGATGGCCGCCTATGCCGCCGCGCTGCAGGTCATCTTCCCCGGCCGCCGGATCGAAGCGTGCCTGCTCTATACCGGCGCGCCGCGTCTGATCACCGTGCCGGCGGCGCTTCTGGCGGTGCACAAGCCCGGCTTTTCGCCCACGGAGGAGAATTTGCAGCATTCAGCCGTTGAGGCGGATGCTCCACCATCCTAGATACCGCCCAACTGAAGGAGATTTAGAACATGGCTACCAAGGCAGTCACCGACTCCAGCTTCAAGGCGGACGTGATCGACGCAGACAAGCCCGTGCTTGTCGATTTCTGGGCGGAATGGTGCGGTCCGTGCAAGATGATCGGCCCGGCTCTGGAAGAAATTTCGGAAGAACTGGCTGACAAGGTGACGATCGCCAAGATCAATATCGACGAAAATCCCGACGCGCCGGGCCAATATGGCGTGCGCGGCATTCCCACGATGATCCTGTTCAAAAATGGCGAGCCCGCCGCAACCAAGGTGGGTGCCGCCCCCAAGAGCGCGCTCAAGGGCTGGATCGAAAGCGTCCTCTGAATAGCTCGACTTCGTTCGGTTCGAGCTTATCGAGAACGGCTTGAACCGAACGGATCAGCGAAACAGCTTGTCCGCCGCCAGTTCCCACAGCCGGGGTGATGACGCGCCGAGCAGCCCCCGGCGCGTGTCGCCCACCTTATAGGGCGATCCATCGAGGCGCTGGCAGCAACCGCCCGCCTCGTTGAGAAACAGCGTGCCCGCCGCATGATCCCAGGGGAGGGTGCGTGCGAACACCGAAATGTCATTCTGCCCCAGCACCAGTCGCGGATATTGCTCCGCCGCGCAGCGGGGAATGTCGACCAGGGCGAATTGGTCCGCCGACCGCGCCTGGATATCGGCCCGCTCTTCGGGCGTCATGAAATAGACGGCGAGCGCCGCGATCGGCAGTTCCGCGCCGCTTTCACGCGCCCGCACCTGTTCGCCGTCAATGTGGCTGCCGGCACCCAATATGGCGTGGCACAACCGCCCGCCGAGCGGGTCCAATATCCATCCCGCCAGCGTCGTTCCAGCATCAGCCAGCGCGATCATCACGCCGAAAGGTGGCCGCCCGGCGGCGAAATTGCCGGTGCCGTCGATCGGGTCGATGATCCAGTTCAGCCCTTCGCCCGCTCGCTCCAGTATCGCCGGGTCGGCCGCGCAGGCTTCCTCGCCGATGATGCCGGCTTCAGGCAGAATGCCGGCCAGCCCCTCGGCCAGCCGGATCTCGCTTTCCTTGTCGGCGATGGTGACGAAATCATCGACCGCCTTTTCGCTGATCTCGTCGGCGCGCAGATTCCGGTAGCGCGGCATGATGACCTCGCGCCCCACTTCGCGCATCAGCGCGACGACCGGATCGTGCAGTTCGATCGGCATCAGCTGCGCCCCATGCTCAACTACGGTAGTCCGCGTTGATCGAGATATAGCCATGCGTCAGGTCGCAGGTCCACACCGTCGCCCGGCCTTCGCCCAGGCCCAGGTCGACGCCGATCACGATGTCCTGCCCCTTGAGATGGGCTGCCACCGGGGCTTCGTCATAACCTTCGACCGCGAGGCCGCCTGAGGCCACCTGCGTCGCGCCGAAGCGAATCGAGAGCTTGTCCCGGTCGGCGGGCTCCCCGGCCTTGCCGATCGCCGCGACCACACGGCCCCAATTGGCGTCCTCGCCCGCGATGGCAGTCTTCACCAGCGGCGAATTGGCGATCGATAGGGCGATTCGATGCGCGCTCGCATCGCTCGTCGCACCCGCGACGCTGATCTCGACAAATTTGGTGGCACCCTCGCCATCGCGCACGACCAGATGCGCCAGCTGCAGGCAAAGGTCGCCCAGCGCCGCCTGAAAGGCATCGGCGCCAGCGTCATCCATGGAGGCGAGCAGGGCATTGCCGGCCTTGCCTGTGGCGAAGGCCAGCACCGTGTCGCTGGTCGAGGTGTCGCTGTCGACAGTGATACAGGAAAAGCTGCGCTTGTTCGCGGCCGACAGCATCTGCTGCAACAGCTTGGGATCGATCGCCGCGTCGGTGAAGATATAGCCGAGCATCGTCGCCATGTCGGGCGCGATCATGCCCGAACCCTTGATGATGCCCACCAGTTCGACCCGCACCCCGCCGATCATCGCGCTGACATGCGCGCCTTTGGCATAGGTGTCGGTGGTGCCGATGGTGTTGGCCGCCGCCTCCCAGCCGCAGGGCGCCGCTGCAAAGACGGCCTCCAGCCCGGCCTCGGCCTTGTCCACCGGCAGCGGCACGCCGATCACCCCGGTCGAGGAGATGAAGACGCTGGAAGGAAGGCAGTCCAGATGATTGGCGACCTTCGCGGCGATCGCCTCCACGGCGGCACGGCCACGATGCCCGGTGAAAGCATTGGCGTTGCCCGCATTGACCACCAGCGCCCGTGCCGACCCCAGCGGGATGGCGTCGCGGCACCATTCGACCTCGGGTGAGGGGCATTTGCTCTGCGTCGTGACCCCGGCGACGGCGGTGCCTTGGGCCAGTTCGACATAGGTCAGGTCGCAGCGGTCCCAATTTTTGTACCGCGCCCGCGCCACGCGTGCCGTGACGCCGGCGATGGGCGGAAGATCGGGAAAGCTGGCGGGGGCTAGGGGCGATTTCTGCATGGCCGCCCCATAGAATGGGTGGCGATCGAATGCCAGTGCCCGCAGCCGTTCGCCCGGGAAATTGGCATGGACTTGCCGGCAGCCCTCTGCCAAGTGACGGTCCGGAAACGGCGACAAAGCGCAGGATATTCATGACCTTTACCGGCGATCGTCGCTTTGCCTTCTACGCCAAGCGCTACACACGATCCCAGGCCAGCATTCGCCTGCGCGTGCTGGAGCCGATCGCGGGCCTGCGGGAAGCGGGCGTGAATATCGGCCGATATTCCTGGGCGAAGGGGCTGCGCGGCTGTGACGGCCTGGTCATATCCAAGGCGTTCACCAAACGCTCGGTCAGGGTCGCGCAGGCTGCGCAACGCGCGGGATGCGGCCTGATCTTCGACATTTGCGACAACCGTTTCGCCAACCGCAAGCAGAAGGGGCTCACGCAGAGCAGTGCCCATATCAGCCGGCAACTTGCCCGCGCGGACCTGGTGACGGTGCCGACCGAAACGATGGGGCGGCTGCTGGAGGCCGAAGTGCCCGACATCGTCGGCCGCGTGCGCGTCGTGCCCGACATGCTGGAGGATCTTTCCACGCCTGACTCTGCCGGCCCATCGCTGGTGGACCGTTTCCGCCTGTCGCGGCTGCGTTCTTTCCTGGCGGATCATCCGGGGGCCTTGCGCTGCGTCTGGTTCGGCAACAACATGCGGGGCGTGTCCGGGATCGATCATCTGGACGAGGCTGTCCGCGAATTGCGAGAATTCGCAGCGTATCACCCCGTCACGCTGACGATAATCAGCGACCGCCGCGACATTTATCGGCAAGCATCCGCCGCATGGGATATTCCAAGCTTCTACATGCCATGGTCGCTCGGCAGTTTCGGCGCCGCCCTGAAGATGCACCGGGTAGCGATCATCCCCGTGTTTCAAAATGACTATACGCTCGGCAAGTCGATCAACCGCCCGGCGACCGCGATCATGGCGGGGCTGGGCGTCATCGCGGATTCAATCCCTGCCTATGAAGAATTGCGCCCCTTCATCCCGCTTGATGACTGGCAGGGGGGATTGTCGCGCTATGCCTTCGAATGGGAGGCGGAACAGACACATCTGACAGATGCACGGGCTCATCTCGACAGATTGTACGGCCGCAGGCGCGTCGTCCAACGCTGGATCGAGGTGCTGGCGGAACTCCAGGTGCGCCGAAGCGGCAAGGAGTTCCCCAGCCAATCGTGCGCCTGACGCCTGTTTGCCGACCTTTCGAAGCGATCACCGAATTGACGTGCGGCGGAGCGACGCCTATCTGCCGCTCAGCTATTTTACTGGCGTCTCCGGCGCCTTATGCCCCTTCGCTCAAGGAGAGCCCATGTTCGGCGCACTCGCCAAGTCCATCTTCGGATCGTCCAATGACCGCTATGTGAAGTCGTTGGGCAAGCTCGTCGAGCGCATCGCCTCCTTCGAGCCCGCCATTTCCGCGATGAACGACGAGGAACTTGCAGGGCAGACCGTCCGCTTCCGGGAGCGGCTGACGCAGGGCGAAACACTCGACGACCTGCTTCCCGAAGCGTTTGCGACCGTGCGCGAAGCCGCCACGCGCACGCTCGGCCAGCGTCATTATGATGTGCAGATGGTGGGCGGCATCGTTCTCCACCGGGGCGAAATCGCCGAAATGCGCACCGGCGAGGGCAAGACCCTCGTCGCCACGCTCGCCACCTATCTCAATGCGCTGGAGGGGAAGGGCGTTCACGTCGTGACCGTGAACGACTATCTCGCAACGCGCGACTGCGACTGGATGGGGCAGGTCTATCGCTTCCTGGGGCTCACCACCGGCGTCATCGTGCCGAATCTCAGCGAAGATCAGCGCCGCGAAGCCTATAATGCGGACATCACCTACGCGACGAACAACGAACTCGGCTTCGACTATCTGCGCGACAATATGAAATATGACCGCGCGTCGATGGTGCAGCGGCCCTTCAACTTCGCCATCGTCGACGAGGTGGACTCGATCCTGATCGACGAAGCGCGCACGCCGCTGATCATCTCCGGTCCCACCGACGACAAGTCGGAACTTTATGTCGCCGTCGACGCCATCGTAAAGCGGCTGGACGAGGCCGATTATGAGAAGGATGAAAAGCAGCGCACCGTCACCCTGACAGAGGACGGCACCGAAAAGATCGAGCGCATGCTGGAAGAGGCTGGGCTGCTTCAGGGCAGCAACCTCTATGATTTCGAGAATACGCAGGTCGTCCACCATGTGAACCAGGCGCTGCGGGCGGTCGTGATGTTCCGCCGCGACATCGATTATATCGTCAAGGATGACAAGGTCGTCATCATCGACGAATTTACCGGCCGGATGATGGACGGTCGCCGCTGGTCCGACGGGCTGCACCAGGCAGTCGAAGCCAAGGAAGCGGTGAATATCGAGCCGGAAAACCAGACGCTCGCGTCGATCACTTTCCAGAATTATTTCCGCATGTACCCCAAGCTGGGCGGCATGACCGGTACGGCCGCGACCGAAGCGACCGAATTCTACGAAATCTACAAGATGAACGTCGTCACCATCCCGACCAACCGGCCGGTGCAGCGCGTCGACGAGGAAGACAGTTTCTACAAGAATCTGGACGACAAGTTCCGCGGCATCGCCAAGACCATCAAGGTCCATGCCGAGCAGGGCCAGCCCGTTCTTGTCGGCACGGTATCGATCGAGAAATCGGAAATGCTGTCCGAATTCCTGAACCAGGAAGGGGTGAAGCACGCCGTCCTCAACGCCCGCTTCCATGAGAGCGAAGCGCATATCGTCGCGCAGGCCGGGCGCAAGGGCGCTGTGACGATCGCCACCAACATGGCAGGCCGCGGCACCGACATCAAACTCGGCGGCAATCTTGAGATGCGCGTCGAGGATGAACTGCGCGATGTGCCCGAAGGACCTGAGCGCGAGGCCGCCATTGCCCGCATCGAGGCTGAAATCGAAGCCGAGAAGGCCGAGGTGCTCGCCGCCGGTGGCCTGTTCGTGCTTGCGACCGAGCGCCATGAAAGCCGCCGCATCGACAACCAGCTGCGCGGCCGTTCGGGCCGTCAGGGCGACCCCGGCCTGTCGCGCTTCTATCTCAGCCTCGACGACGACCTGATGCGTATCTTCGGCCCGGACACGATGTTCGCCAAGATGATCCGCTCCAACCTGGAGGATGGCGAGGCGCTGCCCCCGTCCAAATGGCTCAGCAAGGCGATCGAAACCGCACAGAGAAAGGTCGAGGCGCGCAACTACGACATTCGCAAGCAGGTCGTCGAATATGACGATGTGATGAACGATCAGCGCAAGGTCATCTACGAGCAGCGCGCCGACATCATGGATGCCGACACGGTGGACGACGTCGTCACCGACATGCGGCATGAAACGATCAACGATCTGGTCGGCGCTTCCTGCCCGCCGGGCACCTACCCCGAACAGTGGGACCTGGATCGTCTCAAGGCGCGCACCGCCGAGATATTGGGCCTTGAACCCGATTTCGACGCCTGGCTGGCCGAGGATGCGGTCGATCCCGAGATGATCGAGGAACGGCTGACCGCGCTGGCCGACGAAGCGGTGGCCGAGAAGGTCAAGGAGCTCGACCCCGAAAACTGGCACATGATCGAAAAGTCGATCCTGCTCCAGAGCCTGGATCATCACTGGAAGGAGCATCTGTCGACGCTCGACGCGCTCCGCCAGGTCGTGCATCTGCGCGCCTATGCGCAGAAGACGCCGATCAACGAATATAAGCAGGAAGCCTTCGCCCTGTTCGAGCGCATGCTCGGCAACATCCGCGAGGACGTGACCGGTTCGGTTGCCCGCGTTCAGTTCCGCATGGAAGAACCGTTGCCTGAATTCGACCTGCCGGTGCTGCCCGACTTCATCACGACCCACATCGACCCGTTTTCGGGCGAGGACAATAGTGGAGACATCGATGCCGGGCAGATCGGCGGCATCACCACCACCATTCCGCGCCCGCCGGTCGGCATCGCACAACCGGGCGAGTTCGCCAATCTCGACATCAGCCGCAATGCGCCGTGTCCCTGCGGTTCGGGGCAGAAATACAAGCACTGCCACGGCGCACTGACCTGATCGTGCGGAGGTGAGAGGGGCGCTACGCCCCTCCGAAATGGCATGACTGTTCTGAGTTGATTCCAGTCATACCAACTTCGTCACTCCGGGCTTGCCCCGGGGTCCCGCTTCTCTTCCTTCACGGCGTCTATCCACGGCAAAGAAAAACAATGGGACCCCGGGGCAAGCCCGGAGTGACGGGTCAGCCATGTCCGAAGTTTTCCATCACTCCCCGCGCCGGTCCGCCCCTTGATCATGCAGCTTCGCCCACAGCTTGGCGGTGCCCGCTTCCTGCGCTTTGGTCGCATATTGGGCTGCAACCAGCCATCCCTTGATCGGCCGCAGCGGCAACACGGTAGTCAGGATCAGCACGGGGATTCCGACCGCGATGTGGACCCACACGCCGGGTCGGGCCAATATCTCCAGCATGACGATGAAGATGACGCCAGGCACGCAGGCAAAGAGCTGGACGAACACGGCGGGGCCGTCCGCCGGATCGGCGAAGGAATAGTCCAGGCCGCACCGCTCGCAGCGATCCCTGATGGTCAGGAAGCCCCGAAATATATGTCCATCGCCGCAACGCGGGCAACGACCGAATATCCCCGCCTCGATCGGCGAGCGCCGCCTAGCGTCGCCATCCCGCGTTTCGGGCGGCAGCCTGTCGTCATTGTCCATCATCGGGCCTCATATTTTGCACCGCCGATGTGATGATTTCCGCCGATATTGCAATTGGGCTTTTTGCCCACCCCCGGATATCGGATGCCGCCGGTGGAAAGCCTGTCTATCAGACGTCATATGAAATGACGTTACGGCAAGCGGCGCGCACGTCCGCGGCGGATTGTCCTTGGGGATCGGTAATGCTACGCAGAACAGGATTTGAATGCCCGACAGCAGTCAAATCGCGCCCCCGGCTGTCCCTTGCTCGGGGGCGCTTTTTTCTAAGCGTCGGCGCATTAGCAAGCTGCGCGAGATCCGACGCAGGTCGCGCGCCCTAAATTTTTGTCGTCGCATCGTTTAAGTGGAAAACAGGTTCCCGCTTTTCCGCACGATGCTCAATGCGGCTTGGACGTCGCCTCGCCGGGCGCCTCATATTTTTCCATGGCATCATGAAGCACTTGATCGGGACAGGAAATAGCGAGCGCCCGCACCTTGTACCGCAGCGCCAACTCTCGGTGAGCCGCCACCTCCACCTGCGGTGCATGCCGCGCTAAAGCGGCATTGGCCTTCGCTGCTTCTTCCCGCGCACGCCGGAATAAATAGCGGGCATCTGTGTCAGCGGACATCATAGCCTCCCAGTTGGGGAGAATGCACTTTAACAGGCTTCCTCCGAAACCACCTTAACGGGGGTTAAGGCAAACGCCGTCGCGAGAGTATACCACAGGGAATGGCGGACAGGGTGGGATTCGAACCCACGGTGAGCGTGAACCCACGGCGGTTTTCAAGACCGCTGCCTTAAACCACTCGGCCACCTGTCCGTCGCTTGGCTTCCTAGCGAACCCGGCGGCCAAGCCAAGCGCAAAATCGCGTGCCCACAGCTTTCATCTCGCACGGAGCCTTCTGCCACGAAGGGGATTTCATCAGCGCAGGTCCCTGTGCCACAAAAGGGGACAGGGAGATTCTTCAATGCGTTCATCCATCTTGTCGCTGTTCCTCGCTCTTGCCGTCCTGACCGCCGGTGCCCTGAGGAGCGATGTCGCGACGGCGCAGGATGATGCCGCTTTCCGCAGCTATCTGGAATCGCTTCGGCCCAAGGCGCGCGCCATGGCTATTCGGGACGGTACGCTGAATGCTGTCTTTCCGACGCTCTCGCCCAATCCGCGCGTGATCCAGCTTGACCAGAGCCAGCCGGGTGGGGGCGCCTATTCACCGATCCCGAATTTCGAGCCCTATCGGCGCCAGCATGTCGATGCCGCGCGGATCAGCCGCGGGCGCATCGCCTATCAGGCGAACCGCGCCAGGCTTGCCCGAATCGAAGCGGAAACCGGCGTGCCCGAGGAAATCATGGTGGCCATCTACGGCCATGAAACCAATTATGGCTCCTATACCGGCGATTTCGACCTGATCCGCTCGCTGGCGACGCTCGCCTATGAAGGGCGTCGGCGCAGCCTGTTCGAGCCCGAACTGCTCGCGACGCTCAAGATGCTGGACAATGGCGTGCCGCGCAGCCGGCTGGTGGGCAGTTGGGCAGGGGCGACCGGCTATCCGCAATTTCTGCCCAGCGTCTATCTGCGACTTGGCAAGGATGGCGATGGCGACGGGCGCGTCGACATCTGGACCAGCGAGGCCGATGCGCTCGCTTCGATCGCCAATTATTTCGTGAATGCCGGCTGGCGACGCGGTCAGCCCTGGGGGGTCGCCGTCTCCGTGCCCATCGGCTTCAATCGAGCGGCAGTCGCAGCGCGTACCAGACCTGCCCGCTGCGAGCGTGTCTTCAACCGGCACAGCCGTTGGCTCAGCATGGCTGAATGGCGCAGGCTCGGTATCGTTCCCACAGGCGCGAGTTGGCCCGCCGACACGGTGATGGCGACGTTGCTGGAACCCGACGGCCCCGGCAACACCGCCTATCTGCTGACCAGCAATTATCGGGCGATCCTCGACTATAATTGCTCCAATTTCTATGCGCTCTCCGTCGGGCTTCTGGCCGATGCCGTCAGGCAGTAGCGACTGACGCGCCATTTGACCTTGAGCGGGCCGCCCCGTCATGGCTAATGACAGGCAATCGGCGTCATCCTACCCGAATCCACCAGTGTGAAGGCAAGTCCTCATGAAAAAGTCCGTAGGCGCTATTCTCTTCGTCGGCTTGCTGGCGCAGCCGCTCACGGCCGCCGCGCCGCCCTATACGAGCCAGGCGCCCATCGCCTATATGAAGGATCTGTCTTCGGGCGCCGTGCTGTATGACAAGGCCGGCCAGACGCGCATCCCACCGGCGTCGATGGCGAAGATGATGACCGCCCATGTCGCCTTCCGCCTGATCCAGAAGGGCGAGTTGAAGCTGGATACCAAGTTTACCGTCCGTCCGGAGACCTGGAAGCGGTGGCATGGCCCGGCAGCGGGTTCCACCATGTTCCTGTCGGCCGGTGAGCAGGTTTCGGTCGAAAATCTGCTCCACGGCATCGTCACCCTGTCGGGCAATGATGCGTGCGTGGTGCTGGCCGAGGGGATTGCCGGAACCGAGCAGGCCTTCGTGTCACTGATGAATGACGAAGCCAAGCGCCTCGGCCTCAAGAACAGCAATTTCGGCAACAGCAATGGCTGGCCGGATGAGGGCGTCACCTATGTGACCGCCGAAGACCTGGCCCGCCTCGCCGAAGCGACGGTCGAGGAAACGCCGGACCTCTACAAGCGCTTCTACGCGACCCGCTCCTTCACCTGGGGCAAGACGATGGGTGGCGCGGATATCCAGCAGGGCAACCGCAACCCGATCCTGGGCAAGATCGCCGGCGCCGACGGCCTCAAGACCGGTCACACGGATGAAGCCGGCTTCGGCTTTACCGGCTCGGCCGAACAGGATGGCCGCCGCCTTGTGATGGTCGTCGCCGGCCTGCCTACGTTCAACAGCCGCATCACCGAATCCGTCGCCTTCATGGATTGGGGCTTCAAGGCGTGGAAGGCGCAGCCCTTGTTCAAGAAGGGCCAGACCGTTGAGACCGCCGAAGTCCAACTGGGCAGCGCCACCAGCGTGCCGCTCGTCGCGCCGCAGGACATGGCCGTCACCCTGCCGCGCACCGCGTCGGGCAATATTTCGGTCAAGGTCGCCTATACCGGGCCGATCAAGGCGCCTATCGCTAAGGGGCAGCGGATCGCCCAGTTGATCGTCTCCACCCCCGACACGCCGCCGCAGATCATGCCGCTCGTCGCGGGTGAGGAAGTGTCGGAAGCGGGTGTTTTCGGCCGCATCTGGAACGGCCTGAAGTCGCTCTTCGGGTGACGCAAGGCCGCTTCATCACCTTGGAAGGCGGGGAGGGCGCCGGCAAGTCGACCCAATTGCAGGCCCTTGCCCACGCCTTGCGCGCGCAGGGGCTGGAGGTTGTCGAAACACGCGAGCCGGGCGGCAGCGAAGGCGCCGAAGCCATTCGGGCATTGCTGCTGACCGGCAATGCCGACCGCTGGAGCCCGCGTGCCGAAGCTTTGCTCTTCGCTGCCGCCCGCGCCGATCATGTCGAAAAGACGATCCGCCCCGCGCTCGACCGGGGCGCCTGGGTCCTGTCCGACCGTTTCCTGGACAGCAGCCGCGCCTATCAGGGCATGGGCGATCTGTCCGATGCCGACATATTGGCCCTTCATCGCATCGGCAGCGGCGGCTTCCTGCCCGATCGCACCTTCTTCCTGACCCTGCCCCAAGCCGAGGCGGGCGCCCGGGCCCATGCACGCGACGGCGACGCAGCCGACCGGATCGGCGGCCGCGATCAGGCCTTCCATCGCCGCGTGGCGGAATCCTTTGCTCGCTTCGCCGCGGACGAACCCGATCGCGTGCGCTCTATCGATGCCTCCGGCGATCCGGCGAGCGTCACCGCGCGCCTGATCGAAGCGCTGGAGGATCTGCTGCCATGAACGCTGTAATCGGCCATGACGAACAGACTGCGACACTGCTCGCTGCTGCGCGCAGCGGCCGCATGCACCATGGCTGGATTCTCGCGGGCCAGCGCGGAATCGGCAAGGCCAGCTTCGCCCGCGCTGTCGCGATGCGTCTGCTCGCCGAAGCCGCCGGCCCACCGATCGAAGGGGAGGGACTCCACGTCCCCGGCGACCACCCGATCCGCAAGCTGATCGAAGCCGAAGCCCATCCCGACTATGTCGAACTTCAGTGCCTGGAAAAGGAAAGCGGCACCGCACGCAACATCAGCGTCGATCAGGTGCGCGGGCTCCAGCGCCTGATCCAGTCCGCACCCTCGCTGTCATCGCGCCGCATCGTCGTCATCGACAGCGCCGATGATCTGGAGCGCGGCGCCGCGAACGCCTTGCTCAAGAATCTGGAGGAGCCGCCCGCGGGCATGCTGTTCCTGCTGGTCAGCCATGCGCCCGGCCGGCTGCTCCCCACGATCCGCTCGCGCTGCCGCACGCTGCGTTTCGATCCGCTGTCAGACGATGACATGCGCATGGTGCTGCGGTCCGTGGAACAGGACCTGCCCCCCGATGAGATCGATACGCTGGTCGAAACGGGTGAAGGATCGCCAGGCAGGGCGTTGCGTTATGCGGGGCTCGACATTGGCGGGATCGAGCGCATCCTCGCCACGATCGCCAAGGGCGGCGATCCTGGGAACCGCCAACGTCTGGTCCTGGCCAAAGCGCTGTCGAACAAGACAGCGCGCCCCCGCTATGAGGCATTTCTGGAGCGCGTCCCCGCCTTCATCGCCCAAGCTGCGCGGGAACGCAGTGGCGCGGCCCTGGGGGTTGCGCTTGAACGATGGGAGGCAGCGCGCCAGCTCGCCAGCGGCGCGATCATCCTCTCGCTCGAACCGGGCGCCGTCGCCTTCGAACTTGCCGGCCATGTCGCCGCCCTCGCTCCGGACGTGCGCTGAAAAGCAGGCTTTGCGTGCGGGGCAACAGCCGCTAGGGAAGGCCCATGTCGCAGTCCTACACCATCACCACCGCCATCAGCTATCCCAACGGCCGGCCGCATATCGGCCACGCCTATGAGGTGATCGCCACCGACGCGATCGCCCGTTTCCAGCGAATGATGGGCCGCGACGTCTTCTTCCAGACCGGCACCGACGAACATGGCCTGAAAATGGCCCAGACCGCGCGCAACCGTGACATTGAGCCACGCGCGCTGGCGGATGAAATGTCCGCCTATTTCAAGGACATGAACGACAGGCTGAACATCAGCTATGATCGTTTCATCCGTACCAGCGAGCCCGATCATCATAGCGCCAGCCAGGCCATCTGGCAGGCGATGGAGGCCAATGGCGACCTTTATCTTGGCCGCTACGAAGGCTGGTATTCGGTTCGCGACGAAGCCTTTTACGATGAAAAGGAACTGATCGAAGGGGAGGGCGAGGAAAAGCTTTCGCCCCAAGGCACACCCGTCGAATGGACGGTCGAGGAAAGCTGGTTCTTCCGCCTGTCCGCCTATCAGCAGAAGCTGCTCGACCTTTACACCAGCCAGCCCGACTTCATTCAGCCCGACAGCCGTCGTAACGAAATCATGCGCTTCGTCGAAGGTGGCCTGTCGGATCTCAGCGTTTCGCGCACCAGCTTCGATTGGGGCGTGAAGGTGCCGGGCAGTGACGGCCATGTCATGTATGTCTGGGTCGACGCGCTGACGAACTACCTGACCGGCTGCGGCTATCCCGACGATGCAGATCGCATGGGCCGCTACTGGTCCGAAGGCGGCGATATTACGCACATTATCGGCAAGGATATCGTGCGTTTTCATACGGTTTATTGGCCGGCTTTCCTGATGAGTGCAAAGCTGCCTCTGCCGAAACAGGTGTTCGGCCATGGCTTCCT
>DATFDS010000013.1:0-11286 GCA_035251955.1 Sphingobium sp.
AGCCGCTCCAGCAGCGGCTTGTCGTCGAAATAGGCGGCGCGCTGAAAGGATCCGATGCGGATATGCGAATGGCTAAGCCGCACCATGACGGCGGCACGGGTAGGGGAGGGCTCGTCATTGCGCTCCAGTGCCTCGCCGGTCTCGATCAGCGAGAAGGTTCTGGACGTGTTGACGCCGAGCGCCTCCAGCATCTCGGTGGCCAATATCTCACGTACCCCGCCCTTCAGCGTCAGCCGCCCGTCGCCGAAACGGCTATAGGGTGTCCGGCCTGACCCCTTGGTGCCCAGGTCCAGCAAGCGTCCCCTGTCATCGCGCAGTTGCGCGAACAGGAAGCCGCGCCCGTCGCCGATGTCGGGATTATAGACCCTGAACTGATGCCCATGATAGCGCAGCGCCAGCGGCTGCGGCAGCGTATCCGGCAAGGGCGCGAATCGTCCGAAATGCCGCAGCCACGCCTCGTCGGTCAGGCCTTCCAGCCCCACTGTCGCGGCGGCCCGATCATTACGGAAGCGCAAAATCGTCTGCGGGAAATCGGCTGCGGCGACGTCATCGCCAAAGTCCGGCTGCAATCCGAAGATTTCCTTTGCCGGATCGTATCTGGTGGCTTGCGGGGAATTGTCCATGCGGCGATATGGGGTTGCAAGGCAGGAAGGATCAAGCTTGAGCAGCTACACCGACGGATATTGGTGGTCCCCCGATGGCCTGAGGCTCCATTATCGCGACTATGCCGGGGGTGAGGATGGCCGTCCGCCGCTGGTCTGCCTGCCGGGTCTTACCCGCAATGCGCGCGATTTCGAACCGCTGGCCGCACGGCTCGCCCCGGAATGGCGCCTGATCTGCCCGGACATGCGCGGCCGCGCCGAAAGCGCGCAGGCGAAGGACGCGATGACCTATGTCCCGCTGACCTATCTGCAGGACATCAGCCGCCTGCTGGCCGACCTTGCGATCACCCGCTTCGTCGCGATCGGCACCTCGCTCGGCGGGCTCATCACCATGTTGATCGCCGCCACGCATCGCGAATGGCTGGCCGGCGCGCTGCTCAATGATGTCGGCCCGACGCTCGACGAAGCCGGGCTGGCCCGTATCCGCACGCAGGTCGGCGTCGGCCAGTCGCATCCCAGCTGGGTTCATGCCGCCCGCGCGCTGGAGGAAGCGAACAGCGCCATCTATCCCCGCTATGATCTCGAACAGTGGCTGGCCATGGCCAAGCGCCTCTATCGGCTGAACAGCGGCGGACGGATCGTGCTGGACTACGACATGCGCATCGCCGATCCGATCCGCGCCGTGGGGGGAGAGGCGGGCGTCGACCTGTGGCCAGCCATCGCGGCCTTCAGGGGCATTCCGACGCTTATCCTGCGGGGCGAACTGTCCGACCTGCTGAGCGCCGCCACCGCGCAGCGCATGGTGGCGGAAATCGGCGCCGATGCCGCACTGGTGACGGTGCCCGATGTCGGCCACACGCCGGTCCTCGACGAACCGGCCTCCATCGCTGCTGTCGACCGGCTGCTGGCACGGGTCCTCCATGGCTGACAGAAACGGGCGGCCGCCGCGGCTGCTGCATGTCCACGGCAGCTTTTCGCTGGGCGGCAAGGAGGCGCGCGCCGTGCGCCTCATGAACCTGTGGGGCGACCGGGCGCAGCACGCGATCGTCAGCGCCGCGCCCCAAGCGATGGGCGCGCGCGCCGCGCTCGATGCGGCGACACCCGTCAGCTTCCCCGATGCGCCGCCGCTCACCGGCCGGCCCGGCCCCTTGCGCTTCCGTGCGCTGGGCCGTTTCCTGTCGGGCTTCGACCTGATCCTGACCTATAATTGGGGTGCGATGGATGCGGTCATGTCGCACCGCTTCTGCTCCTCCTTCCAGAAGATGCCGCCGCTCATTCATCATGAGGACGGTTTCAATGCCGACGAATCCGCCGGGCTCAAGCCCCAGCGCAACCTCTATCGCCGCATGGCGCTCCAGCATGCCCGCGCGCTCGTCGTGCCCTCGATCCGGCTGGACCAGATCGCGCGTCAGGTGTGGCGCCAGCCTGCGCGCAAGGTCCATCTGATCCGCAACGGCATCCCGATCGCCCGCTATGTCGAGCCGCCTGCGCCCGACGCGATCCCGGGGCTCATGCGCTCGCCCGGCAAGCTGCTGGTCGGCACGCTTGCGGGCCTGCGCCCGGTCAAGAACATCCCCCGCCTGGTCCGCGCGATCGCGCCGCATCGCGACCGGATGCAATTGGTGGTGATCGGCGATGGACCCGAGCGTGACGCGATCCTGGCCGAGGCGGCGCGGCATGGCCTGGACGATATCTCCATGCCGGGCTTTCTGGCCGATCCCTGGCGCTTCCTCGGCCTGCTCGATATTTTCGCCCTGTCCTCCGACAGCGAGCAATTTCCGATCTCGTTGGTGGAGGCGATGGCGGCCGGCCTGCCCGTCGCGTCGATGAATGTCGGCGACGTCGTGCATATGGTCGCGCCGGAAAATCAGCCCTTCATTGCCGCCGACGAGGCCGCATTGACGCAGGCGCTGGGCGCGCTGGCGTCCAATGCAGGGCTTCGCGCGCGGCTGGGTGAGGCCAACCGCCATCGCGCCACGCGGGATTTTGACGAGGCCGCCATGGTGGACGCTTATGCGGCCCTTTACGGTCAGGCACTATCCAGCCCCCATATTTTGCGGTAGGGCCCCGCGAAATTCGTCTTCCGGTCCGAAAGCTGCTATAGAGCCGCCTTTCCGTGGCCGGGGACCCACGAGCTTTTGCGCGGGAGATTGCGTTGTTCAAGGGTTTGAAGCCCATCATCTATGGTGGCCGTGAAGTCTGGCCGCTGGTCGAGGGCGGGAAGGGCGTTGCCGTCTCCAATCATGCCAGCTCGGGCGCCTGGGCGGCTGCCGGCGGCATCGGCACGGTGTCGGCGGTCAATGCCGACAGCTATGACAGCTTCGGCAAGGTCATTCCGCAAATCTATCATGGCCGCACCCGTCGCGACCGGCATGAAGAGCTGATCGCCTATGCCATCGACGGCGCCGTCGAGCAGGTGAAGCGGGCCTTCGAGATTGCGGGCGGCAAGGGCGCGATCAACATCAACATATTGTGGGAAATGGGTGGCGCGCAGCGCGTGCTGCACGGCGTCCTGGAAAAGACCAGGGGCATGGTCGCGGGCGTCACCTGCGGCGCGGGCATGCCCTATAAGCTCAGCGAGATCGCGGCGTCCTATGGCGTCAACTATCTGCCGATCGTCAGCTCGGGCCGCGCTTTCCGTGCGCTGTGGAAGCGCGCCTATTCCAAGGCGTCGGAATGGCTGGCGGCCGTGGTCTATGAAGATCCCTGGCTTGCCGGCGGCCATAATGGCCTTTCCAATGCCGAGGACCCGCGCGAGCCCCAGGATCCCTATCCCCGCGTCAAGGCGTTGCGCGACACGATGCGCGAAGGCGGCATTTCAGACGAAGTGCCCATCGTCATGGCCGGTGGCGTGTGGCATCTCAAGGACTGGAACGACTGGATCGACAATCCGGAGCTTGGCGCCATCGCCTTCCAGTTCGGCACCCGCCCGCTGCTGACGCAGGAAAGCCCGATCCCCCAACTCTGGAAAGAACGGCTGATGCAGCTGGAGCCGGGCGACGTGCTGCTGCACCGTTTCTCGCCCACCGGCTTCTACAGCTCGGCGATCCGCAACCCCTTCCTGCGCCAACTCGAATCGCGCTCCGAACGGCAGATCCCCTTCAGCACCGAACAGGCGGGCGATCATACGCACCAGCTCGATGCGGGTGTGAAGGGCAAGAATTTCTGGGTGACGCGGGGCGATCTGCTGCGCGCACGCGAATGGGTGGGGCAGGGCTTCACCTCCGCGCTCAAGACCCCCGATAACACGCTGGTCTTCGTCGGTGACGAGGAACGGACGGAAATTCGCAAGGACCAGACCGACTGCATGGGCTGTCTCAGCCAATGCGCTTTCTCCAGCTGGATGGACAGCGATACCAATTCGACCGGCCGGCTCGCCGATCCGCGCAGCTTCTGCATCCAGAAGTCGCTGCAGGAGGCTGTTCATGGCGGCGACCTCGACAAGAATCTGCTGTTTGCCGGCCATGGCGCCTATAAATTCAAGCAGGATCCCTTCTATTCCAACGGGTTCGTGCCGACGGTGAAGCAACTGGTCGACCGCATCCTGACGGGCGACTGATGGCGGATATTCAGGGATTGGCGGTGCTGGAATATCACACGCCGCATTTCGATATCGTGCGGCCGGGGCAGTTCGTCATCTGCGCCATCTCGGGCGCGCGAATCGACCTGGATGACCTCAAATATTGGAGCGCCGAATTTCAGGAGGCCTATCGCGGGCCAGTCGAAGCGACCGAATCATTTCTGCGTCATCGCGGGCTGGCCACCGCTGCCCAGACCCGCTGATCGTCTCCCTTTTGATCGGTTGACGACCGGTAAGCGAAGCAATCTCGCTTTCAAGGGCATCTGAACAACCATTCATCGTCCATTTGGCTCCTTTCGTCGTCCGTTAGCTGTTCCTTTTTTCACCGGGATGGTTTATTCAATGTGAAGGCGACGCAGAGCGCCGATCTAGGAAGGATGTAGGGCGATGTCGCGGATTGACGTTTTTGGTGATCGTGTATGCGTGGTGAGCAGCCTGCTGATCGTAGGGTGGTTCATCTACAACGTTGCCTTCTAACGGACCGGCAAGGTCCTTTCGCTCAAAGTGTAAACTGACATTTCGAGCGCGTCCGTACTGCGGTTCCGATAGGGCCGCTTCCCCATCCTTTTTGAACGCGCGATGGTTCGCCCAAGTCGGCGTGCGGGCTCTGAAAGCAAAGCTTTCTTTCTTATCTCAACAAAATCGGTAGACAGGGTGTCGAGCGCATGCTCCGCGGCTTTTGAAGGATCAGCTTGCTCCGCGTCAACAACGGCTAAAGCGCACGGCACTGAGGCGACAACGCAAGGTTTCGTGTTCCCCGCACAAAGGTGAAGACGATGACCCGCAGTTCCGCCCGTTCCCGCCGCAAGCCCCGCCCCGATCGGCGTGGTGACATCCATATCCCTCATTCGTCCTGGTCGCGTGCACCGCATCCCGCCGCTGCCGGCGGCTCCCCGATCGCCCCGGACGATTTCTGGTCGCGCCTGGGGCTGTGACGCGCCATGCCATTGATCTGAACGCGCCTTGCTCTAGCGGAAGACGATGGTCTTTCCACCGTTCAGCAGTACGCGGCGGTCGGCGAGCCAGCCGACCGCGCGCGCCAGGACCTGCGCCTCTATGTCGCGGCCGATGCGCACCATGTCCTCAGGCGTCGCGCGGTGATCGACCCGCTCGACGGCCTGTTCGATGATCGGCCCTTCGTCGAGATCGGCGGTGACGAAATGCGCTGTCGCGCCGATCAGCTTGACGCCGCGCTCATGCGCCCGGTGGTAGGGACGGGCGCCCTTGAAACCCGGCAGGAAGCTGTGGTGAATATTGATGCAGCGTCCTTCGACCCGTGCGACCAATTGCTTCGAAAGGACCTGCATATAGCGGGCCAGGATCAGATAGTCCGATCGGGTCCGGTCGAAAATCTCCAGCAGCGCGGCTTCCTGCGTCTGCTTGTCGCCATTGGGCGGCAGTTCGTGATAGGGAATGCCGTGCCATTCGGTGATGCGGCGCATGTCGGGATGGTTCGACACCACGCCCATGATATCGACGGCCAGCATGCCTGTCTGCCAGCGGTGCAGCAGGTCCGCCAGGCAGTGCGACCCCTTCGACACGGCGATCAGCATGCGGGGTTTTTCATGCGCGGCTGTGATACGCCATTCCATCGCGAATGGCGCGCCGACCGCCGCGAATTCTTCCCGCAGCCGCCCTGTGTCGGCAATCCGCTCGTCGGTTGCCTCGAATGCGACACGCATGAAAAAGCGCCCCGCTTCGCGGTCGGCATATTGCTGACTGTCGGTGATGAAGCCGCCGCGTTGGGCCAGGAACTGGCTGACGGCCGCAACAATGCCGACGCGGTCCGCACAGACAAGCGTCAATATCCAGAATGGCACAGCCGGAATGTTCAAGAAGCCCCTCCGCGAAACGGTCCGCTCAGCCTAGCCACAGAATATCCGACTGATCAATCCGTTAGGAGAGCAAGTGCTGCCCGCCTCAGCTAAGCCAGGGCGGCAATGTCACATCTTTCGCGGCATGCAGTCCGCGCCTGCCGCCTTGATCGCCCGGCACAGCTTCTCCGCCTCGGCGCTGCCGGCCAGCGGGCCTGCCTGCAGCCGGGTCATCGCGCCGCCCTTCACCAGATAGAGCTGATAGGCGGAAAGGCCGCTCACCTTGCCGCTCAACCGGCTCCACAGGGCGCGCGCCCGTGCCTCTTCGCTGAAGGCGCCCAATTGCACGCGCCATCCACCGCCCGCGGCAGGCCGCGGCGTCGCGGGCTTGGCGATCACGGGCTTGGCGGCTGCGGCCTTGGGCGGCGGGGCCTTCGCCTTGGGCACCGGGACGGCCGCCGGGGGCGCCGGCGGGACAAGGGGTTCGGCCTTGCTCGATTCCGGTAATTGTACCGTCTTGAGGGGAGTGGGCCCGTCCCGCACAATGCGGTCGGTCCGGTCGGGACCCGCGCCGGTTTCCTGCGCAAAGCCCTTGTTCTGCTCCAGGTCCCGCGCCATCGCCAAGCCCTGCTGGCGCTGGTCGGCGGGAATATATTTGTCCATCTGCTTCAGGCTGGCGGTCGCCTGCGCCAGGCCCGCAGCCGACGCGCGCGTCATCAGCGCATAGGCGCGGACCCAGTTTTTTGGTGTCAGGTCGCCGTTGAACAGGGCGGTGCCGACAATATATTGCGCGCGCGGTTCTCCCCGGCCGGCGGCGCGCTGCAGATAGGGGAGGGCGCTCGCCCGTTCGCCCTGCTGGAACATGAGCAGGCCCAGATTGTCTTCCGCGCGGACATGGCCCTGCGCGGCCGCCTTGCGATACCAGTCGACCGCCGCGCCCATATCGGCCTTGACGCCGCGTCCCAGCTTATAGGCCTGGCCCATGTTGAACTGCGCGTCGGGATCGCCGCCCTGCGCCAGCGGACGCCATTCGGCCACGGCCTTGTCATAGTCGCCCTGCTGCCAGGCATCGACCCCGGCCTTCACGTCGGACAATGCGGGCTGCGCGATGCCCAACATCGTTGCCGCCGCCAGCGCGCCCCAGATCCGCTTCATATGCATGTGCTCCCACCGAACAGCTTTGCCGCAGCCTATGACCTCTCAAGGTTAACGCCAACTTAGCATTAAGGGGATGATGCCGGATAGTCGCCAGCCGTCAATGACGCAGGGGGATTGTCTCGGCACGATTAACCAAATCTTAGGCGCCGGCATGGCAATCCATTTACGGAATTGGATTTTCTGGGGGAATTTGCGTGCGCATACTCGCATTGGCATCGCAAAAGGGCGGGTCGGGCAAGACCACGCTCTCGGGCCATCTGGCCGTGCAGGCGCAGGTGGCGGGCGCAGGGCCCGTCGTCCTGATCGACATCGATCCGCAGGGATCGCTCGCCGACTGGTGGAACGAGCGCGAGGCGGAATATCCCGCCTTCGCCCAGACGACTGTCGCCCGCCTGGCCGCCGACCTGGAAATCCTTCGCCAGCAGGGCTTCAAGCTGGCCGTCATCGACACGCCGCCCGCCATCACCATGGCGATCCAGAGCGTCATTTCCGTCGCCGAGCTGATCGTCGTGCCGACCCGTCCCAGCCCGCACGACCTGCGCGCCGTGGGCGCCACCGTCGACCTGTGCGAGCGGGCGGGCAAGCCGCTGATCTTCGTCGTGAACGCCGCCACCCCCAAGGCGCGCATCACCTCCGAAGCGGCCGTCGCCCTTTCCCAACACGGCACGGTCGCGCCGGTCACGCTGCACCATCGCACCGATTTCGCCGCCTCGATGATCGACGGGCGCACGGTGATGGAGGTCGATCCCAAAGGCCGTTCGGCAGGGGAGGTCATCCAATTGTGGACCTATATCTCCGACCGCCTCGAAAAGAATTTCCGCCGCACCGTCTTCTCCGTGCCCAGCGGCAGTGCCGGCGTGAACGGTGCCGCGCGCGCCGGAACGGGCGGCTTCGGTCGCCGCGTCATCGGCCAGTAAGGGGAGAGATCATGGCTGAACCCAAACCGCTCGCTTCCCTCACCTCCGGCCTTCTCGCCCGCAAGGGTGCGGCCCAGCCCGCCATGCGCCGCCCGGTCATGGGCTTTGGCCGCCAGAACGGTTCCGCGCTGCTGCAGGACGATCTTGGCTGGAACGACATGGGCTTCGATGTCACCGAGCCTGAACCGGTGCCGGCCGAGCCGCGCGGGGTAATCGGCCTGACGCCGATGACGCCGCCGCCCGCCACTGCTCCGGTGCCCGCCGTCGTGGTGGAGCGCGAAGAACTGGCCGAGCGCGTCACCGAAGTGGTCAAGGCCGCCGCCAAGGCGCCCCGCACCGCGGCAAAAGGAAAGGGGCGCAAGGCAGCCTTCACGCTCCGTCTCGATGCGGAGCGCCATCTGAAGCTGCGCCTCGCTTCGGCCGTCGCTGGCCGTTCGGCACAGCTGATGGTGACCGAAGCGCTCGATGCGTTTCTGAGCAGCCTGCCGGAAATCGATCGGCTGGCGCAGCAGCTGCCGCGCGGCCTGGAAGATTAAGGAAAGGAAGACAGCCATGAAGCGCAAGGCTTTCTCGAAGGCGGCGATCTCGTCGCTGATCGTGGGCACGACGATGGTCGGTTGCACCGGTGCGGCCTTCCGCCCTTCGGCCATCGCCCAGCAGGCACAGAGCCCCGATCGCTCGGTCGCGGCGGCGGAAAAGGCGCTGGCGAACCGCGACGGCGCGAAGGCCGTGTCGGCAGCCGAGGCAGCCGTCCTCGCCGCGCCTCGCGACGCCGGCTATCGCCAGTTGCTTGGTCGCTCTTATGTGGCGAGCGGCCGCTTCGCCTCGGCCGAAACGGCGCTGACGGACGCCATCGCCCTCGGCAACCGCGACCCGCGCACCATTGTCAGCCTTGCGCTGGTACAGGTGGCGCTCGGCAAGAGCGAAGCCGCGCGGGAATTGCTCGCCGCCCATGCAGACGTCGTACCGGCCGGGGATTATGGCCTGGCCATGGCTATGGCAGGCGATGCCGCGGAAGGCGTGCGCATCCTGTCGCAGGCGATCCATGATCCCTCCGCGACCGCGCGCACCCGCCAGAATCTGGCCTATGCCTATGCGCTCGATGGCCGCTGGAAGGATGCGCGCGTCATGGCCGGGCTGGACCTCGATCCGCTCGTTGCCAACCAACGCATCACCCAATGGGCGCAGACCGCCGCGCCCATGTTTGAATTGCAGCGCGTCGCGGCGCTGATGGGCGTCACGGTCGATGCTGCGGATATCGGCCAGCCCGTCGCTCTGGCGCTCGCACCGGACACTGCCCCGGCCCAGATGGCCGAGGCCGCGCCGCCGCCGGTGGAAGTCGCTCCGGTCGAAACGGTTTCTGCCGTTCCGGTATCTGACGTCGTCGCGCCTGCCGCGTCGAGTGAAGCGCCTGCACCGGCCTTTTCCGCCCCTTCGGCGCCCGTGCGCGTCGCTGCATTCCGCCCGCAGCTTGCAACGCCCAAGCGCCTCCAGGCGGCCTATCGCCTGGTGGCGCGGGGCAGTAGCAACTGGGTGGTTCAACTCGGCGCCTTTGACAATGCGGCGATCGCCAAGGAAAAATGGGTCAGCTTGGCCCGCCGCCACAGCGCGCTCGCGGCGCTGCCAGTGCTCACCAGCCAGATCACGGTTAACGGCATGACATATTCGCGCCTGGCGGTCAGCGGGTTCGGCAGCCGTGCCGACGCGCAGGCGCTGTGCCGCTCGATCCGGGCGCGCAGCGGCCAGTGCTTCGTCCGCGAAAATGCCCCCGACGCCGCGCCCCAGCATTGGGCGCTCGCGACCAGGGGACGCCAGTTCGCATCACGCTGATCGGATAGAGCGTTTTCGAAGCAGGTGGAATCACCTGCTGGCTCGGAAAACGCGTCAAATCAAAAGACTAGAGCAGTCGAGCCGATGCAATCGGATCGGAATCTGCTCTAGCAGGCGTCGTGGACCTAGGCGCCGCACCGCCATAGCATGATCTGTCTTCCTCGCAGGCGGCACCCAAGCGGTGGTCGCCTGCGAATATATTTGCGGCAAGGCGCCCCAGCGTAGCTCGGGATCAAATCTCACATTGTCGGAAAATTTCGGGCTATTCTTCAGCACCCGCCAGAGTGGGTGATAGTGGCTCTGCTAGTCGCACCGATCTTTGCTCACTCATGGCTATACAATGTTACCACTGGGCAGGAGGTGCCGAACAGTCGGTTCACAATCGCCAACGAGGAGACGGCGGGGACGTTTCACGGGTGGTCCGCCGGCAGGCCATTATCCGCGTCCGCAGCGGGGGTAAGCGCACGTACAAGCTGCAGGCAACAGGCAACTACGTCAGTGGAACCAGCCTGCAGGTTCGCGGCTCATCTTGGGGCGGCGCACTTAATCTCGGCGGGACCCGACTTTATCTCAACTCGCTCTAAGTGCCCGATTCAGAAGTTTTTCAATTCCAGCAATACCTTGCGGTACGGCGTGTGATCATGCGGATTGAAGCGATGAGTGCCCAGGCGGTGGATGAAGCGATAGACCTTTCCCAGTCTTTGGCGAGGCGGCGGCACCTGCCGAGCCAAGCGAAAGTTCGTTCGACCACCCACCGACGGGGCAAGACCTCGAAGCCGGTGGCCTTGTCGGATCGCTTTATGATTTCGATGGTCCAGCGTCCCATAGTGGCCAGAGCCGACCTGAGCTTGTCACCGGCATAGCCACCGTCAGCGAAGATATGCCGCATCCATGGGAACCGCTTTCGGACTGCGGCCAGCACATCGACGGCACCGTCTCGATCCTGAATATCGGCGGCATGAACGAGGATGAAGATCAGGAAACCGCAAGTGTCGGTCAGAATATGGCGCTTCCTGCCTTTCACCTTCTTGCCCGCGTCAAAGCCTGAAATTCCGCCACTTTCGGTGGTTTTGACCGACTGACTGTCAATTACCCCGGCACTGGGCGACGCCTCACGCCCCTCGATCTCACGCAAGTTCATGACCAGGACCGTGTTGATTGCGTCGAACAGAGCGGCATCCCGCCAGGCGTAGAAGTAGCGTCGTACCGTCGACACCGGCGGGAAGCATTTGGGCAGCAGACGCCACGCTGCGGATTCCGAAGATGGCGCGCATGTATTCCGATCTGATGCCGCGCAGCGTACCGATCTGATCGCGCGCAGGTGGATCACCGGATCGTTGGATAATGATGTCACTCCTGTTCGCCGTTGGTCAAGCGGCTTGAGC
>DATFDS010000014.1:0-40547 GCA_035251955.1 Sphingobium sp.
CTGCGAAAGGCCAAAGCCCGAACCATTGACGCTCTATGGCAGGCCGTCGGTTCAATCTGCGAACTCTACTCACCAGACGAATGCTGGAATTACTTCAAACAAGCCGGCTATGTTGCAGATTAATGGCTCGGCGCTCTAGAAGCTGACGCGGGGCGCGCGCTCCAATTGTTTGTGGTCGCATCGTTTTTGCGGAAAACCGGTTCCCACTTTTCCGCACGATGCTCTGGCGTCCGGAAAAGGAAAAAGGCCCGGCCGCTTTCGCGACCAGGCCCGTTTCCCTTTGCAGAACCCGAAAGATCAGGCGCTGTAATACATGTCGAATTCGACCGGCGAGGGTGCCATTTCCCAGCGGTACACTTCGGGCCACTTCAGCTCGACATAGGCGTCGATCTGGTCCTTGGTGAAGACGTCGCCCTTCAGCAGGAACTCATAATCGGCTTCCAGGCTGTTGAGCGCTTCACGCAGCGAACCGCAGACGGTCGGCACCTGGCTCAGCTCTTCCGGCGGCAGGTCGTACAGATTCTTGTCCATGGCCTGGCCCGGATGAATCTTGTTCTCGATGCCGTCGAGGCCGGCCATCAGCAGCGCGGCGTAGCAGAGATAGGGGTTGGCCATCGCGTCGGGGAAGCGGAATTCGACGCGCTTCGCCTTGGCGCCTGCGCCGTAGGGGATACGGCAGGAAGCCGAACGGTTGCGGGCCGAATAGGCCAGCAGAACCGGGGCTTCGAAGCCCGGCACCAGGCGCTTGTAGCTGTTGGTGGTCGGGTTGGTGAAGGCGTTGAGGGCCTTGGCGTGCTTGATGACGCCGCCGATGAAGTAGAGGCAGGTTTCGCTGAGGCCGGCATAGCCTTCGCCCGCGAAGAGCGGCTTGCCGCCTTCCCAGATCGACATGTGCGTGTGCATGCCCGAACCATTGTCCTGCGCGATCGGCTTGGGCATGAAGGTCGCGGTCTTGCCATAGGCTTGGGCGACCATCTGCACGACATACTTATAGATCTGCATGCGGTCGGCGGTCTGGACCAGCGTGCCGAAGGTCAGGCCGAGTTCGTGCTGGGCAGCGGCCACTTCATGGTGGTGCTTGTCGCAGGGCAGGCCCATTTCGAGCATGGTCGTGACCATCTCGGCGCGGATGTCGGTGGCCGGATCGACCGGCGCGACGGGGAAATAGCCGCCCTTGGCGCGCGGACGGTGGGCAAGGTTGCCGCCCTCATATTCGCGGCCGGTGTTGGTCGGCAGTTCGATGTCGTCGATCTTGTAGAAGGATTCGCTATAGTCCGAGTTGAAACGGACGTCGTCGAACATGAAGAATTCGGCTTCGGGGCCGACATAGACGGTGTCGCCGAAACCGGCCGACTTCACGAAGGCTTCAGCGCGCTTGGCGGTCGAGCGCGGGTCGCGGGCATAGAGTTCGCCGGTGTCGGGCTCGACGATGTCGCAGAACAGGATCAGCATCGGGGTGGCGCTGAACGGATCGACATAGACGGCGTCCAGGTCGGGCTTCAGGATCATGTCCGATTCGTTGATCGCCTTCCAGCCTTCGATCGACGAACCGTCGAACATCAGGCCCTGGGTCAGTTCGTCTTCGCCGAGGACCGAAGACACCATGGTCAGGTGCTGCCACTTACCCTTGGGATCGGTGAAACGCAGATCGACCCATTCGATCTCCTTTTCCTCGATCTGCTTCAGGATGTCTTTTGGCGTGTTGGCCATGTGCAGTTGCCCTTCTATTGTTGCCCCCCCGAAGGGGTAGGTTGATACAAGCGTTCACCGGCCTCCGCGGAAGCCGGCGAAAACCCGGTTCGTAAAGATCAGATGGCGTCGCTGTCGCGCTCGCCGGTGCGGATGCGCACCGCGCCTTCGACGTTGGAGATGAAGATCTTGCCGTCGCCGATGCGACCGGTCTGCGCCGCAGCGGAGATCGCCTCCACCACCCGTTCGGCGAGCGAGTCGTCGACGACGACCTCCAGCTTCACCTTGGGCAGGAAATCGACGACATATTCAGCGCCGCGATAAAGCTCGGTATGGCCCTTCTGCCGGCCGAAACCCTTCGCCTCGGTGACGGTGATGCCCGAAACGCCGACTTCGTGCAGCGCTTCCTTCACCTCGTCGAGTTTGAACGGCTTGATGATCGCTTCGATCTTTTTCATTCCACTATTCCCAACCCAAACGCGCGTCGGAAAGCAGGAACGCTCCTGCCCTCCATCTCCCATCGAGTGACGATCATCATGCCCCCGAGACACGCGTCGTCCCCATCAACAATCAATTACCGTGCCAATTGGCGAATCGCTAGGCGCTGCTTTCGGCGATGCGGCATGCTTTGTCTATATTGCCCGGATTCCGGGCAATTGCGCGGCATTCTGCCTCTTTTTTGGGCAGTTGATCGATCAGCCTAGATAGGGCGGGCAGTCCAGGCCAGCCGGGCTCCTGGTGAAGATCTCGCAGCCGGTTTCCGTAATGCCGATACTGTGCTCGAACTGTGCCGACAGGGTGCGGTCGCGCGTCACCGCCGTCCAGCCGTCCTCCAGCATCTTCACGCCCGGCTTGCCGATGTTGATCATCGGTTCGATGGTGAAGAACATGCCGGGGCGCAGTTCCGGCCCGGTGTCGGGGCGGCCGATATGGACGACTTCGGGGCTGTCGTGAAAGACCCGGCCCAGGCCATGGCCGCAGAAATCGCGGACCACGCCGTAGCGGTGCTTTTCCGCATGGCGCTGGATCGCATGGCCGATGTCGCCCAGGTGATTGCCGGGCTTGGCCTGCTCGATGCCCAGCATCAGGCATTCATAGGTCACCTCGACCAGCCGGCGCGCCTTGATGGGCGCTTCGCCGACGATATACATGCGGCTCGTATCGCCATGCCAGCCGTCAACCAGCGGCGTCACGTCGATGTTGAGGATGTCGCCCTCTTTCAGCTTCTGCTCGCCCGGAATGCCGTGGCAGATCACCTGGTTGAGCGAGATGCAGCAACTGTGCGTGTAGCCGCGATAGCCCAGCGTCGCCGGCACGCCGCCGCCGTCCAGCGTCATGCGGCGGACGATATCATCCAGTTCGCCGGTGGTGACGCCGGGCACGACATGGGGCACCAGTGCGTCCAATATCTCCGCGGCCAGCCGGCCGGCCTTGCGCATGCCTTCGAATCCGGCTGCGTCATAGAGCTTGATCGCGGTCGATCGGGAAATCGGCGCGTCCGCCGTCATCGTCATATATTCGGTCATGCGCCTGATTATAGGCAGGACCGGCGGATATTGCGAGCGTCCGTTCGTGTCGGGCTAGGCAGGCGCGTCGGCAACCGCTATGCCCCGCGCCATGGTGGATCGCGAACGCATCTGGACAGCCGCACTGATCGTGATCGGGGACGAAATCCTGTCCGGCCGCACGCAGGACAAGAATATCGCCCAGATCGCCACCTGGCTCAACGTGCAGGGCATCCGTCTGCGCGAAGTGCGGGTCGTCGCCGACGACAGCGATGCCATTGTGGAGTCGGTCAATGCGCTGCGCGCGCGCAACGACTATCTGTTCACCACCGGGGGCATCGGCCCGACGCATGACGACATCACCGTCGATGCGATCGCCCGCGCGCTCGGTGTCGGGGTGGAGGTGCATCCCACCGCCCGAGCGATGCTGGCGGGCTATTATGACACGCGCGGCGGCCTGACCGAGGCGCGCCTGCGCATGGCGCGGGTTCCGGCTGGCGCCGACCTTATTGAAAACCGCATGTCGGGCGCGCCGGGCATCCGGCACGGCAATATCTTCATCATGGCCGGGGTGCCGCATATCACAGCGGGCATGCTCGATCGGCTGACCGGCACGCTGGAGGGCGGTCTGCCGGTACTGTCGGCGACTGTCGGCTGCTGGGTCGCAGAAAGCGAGATCGCCGAACTTCTCGCCGAGACCGAGCAGGCGCATGAGGGGTGCCAGATCGGCAGCTATCCCTTTTTCCGCGAAGGCAGGACCGGGGCCAATTTCGTCGTGCGCTCGACCGACGCGGCCTTGCTCGACCACTGCGTTGCCGATCTCAGCACTGCGCTGGAACAGGGCGGGTGGCAGGTCATCGCCGGCGGCATCTGACGCCGGCATCGACGTTGCGCGATATTGCGGCCGGCGGGCTGCGGCGCGCCGTCGTCACGCCTTCGCTTTCCCGCATCTAAGTCACTGATCCACGTTCATATGTGGCGTTGCAGCGGTGGGCTGCGTTGCGTCGTCCATCTCCACCGCGCTATGCTGCGCTGCGACAAGGGCTGGCACTCGCCGGCAGAAAATAGGGTCGTCGGGCGTGGTGCCGGACGTCCGATCCATGGGGAAGGCGTGGCCGATTGCATCCTGCTCTTGCGGGAGCGGTTTTCTGCGCCTTGCCGTATCGGATCGGCGCCGTTGCCAAGCCCCTTACAAGAAGGAGAACAAGTGATGCGGATCGTGATGACCGGATCGGGCTATGTCGGCCTGGTTTCAGGGGCGTGCCTCGCGGATTTTGGCCATGATATCATCTGCGTCGACAAGGATGAACGGAAGATCGCCTTGCTGCGGGATGGCGGCGTGCCGATCTATGAGCCGGGGCTGGCCGAGCTGATTGCCCGCAATGTGCATTCGGGACGGCTGACCTTCACCACGGACCTGGCCGGATCGGTAGCGCAGGCGGACGTCGTGTTCATCGCCGTCGGAACGCCTGCGCGCCGGGGTGATGGCCATGCGGACCTGAGCTATGTCTACGACGCCGCGCGTGAGATTGCCGCATCGCTCAGCGGCTTTACGGTGATCGTGACCAAATCGACCGTCCCGGTGGGCACCGGCGATGAGGTCGATCGCATCGTGCGCGAAACCAATCCGGATGCGCAGTTCGCCGTCGCCTCCAATCCCGAATTCCTGCGCGAGGGCGCGGCGATCCAGGACTTCAAGCGTCCCGACCGCATCGTCATCGGCATCGAGGATGATCGCGCCCGCCCGGTGATGGAGGAGGTCTATCGCCCGCTCTACCTCAACCAGGCGCCGATCCAGTTCACCGGCCGTCGCACCAGCGAACTGATCAAATATGCCGCCAACGCCTTCCTGGCGATGAAGATCACCTATATCAACGAGATGGCGGACCTGTGCGAACAGGTCGGCGCGGACGTGCAGCAGGTCGCGCGTGGCATCGGTCTCGACAATCGGATCGGTTCCAAATTCCTGCACGCCGGGCCGGGCTATGGCGGCTCCTGCTTCCCCAAGGATACGCTGGCGCTGGTCAAGACGGCCGAGGATGCGGGCGCGCCCATCCGCCTTATCGAGACCACGGTCGCCATCAACGAAAGCCGCAAGCGGGCCATGGCGCGCAAGATCGTCGCGGTGTGCAACGGTTCCGTGCGAGGCAAGACGATCGGCGTGCTGGGTCTGACCTTCAAGCCCAATACCGACGACATGCGTGACGCGCCGTCGCTTTCGATCATCCAGGCATTGCAGGATGCGGGCGCGCAGGTGAAGGCCTACGACCCGGAAGGGATGGACGCGGCGCGCACGATGATGCGCGACGTCGATTTCTGCGCCAGCCCCTATGCGGCGGCGGAAGATGCGGCGGCGGTTGTGATCGTCACCGAATGGGATGCGCTGCGTGCGCTGGACCTGCCGCGCCTGCGTTCGGTCATGAGCGGAGACGGGCTGGTCGACCTGCGCAACATCTATCGTCCCGACGTCGCAGAGGCGGCGGGCTTCGCCTATGTCAGCGTCGGGCGGGGCAGGGCGCCGGAGCCGGAAGTGCTGATCCAGGCCGCCGAATAACAAATCCTGAAAAGTTCCACGGCCCGTCGCAAAAATCCGAGTTTTGCGACGGGCCGTTCTTGACCGGAAGATTTTAGTAACCTTCCTATAGGACCTTGATGGGGCTTAATAGCGGGGGTTCGCACAATGAATATAAAACTGAATGGCTCCATGGTTGGAGCCGGTTTGTCGATTCTATGCGTCGTTGCCGCCGGAGCAGCGACAATATTGTCGAACGGAACAACATCCACGACAACATCATCAGGATCGACCACGACTCTTGCCGGTGGCGTAACGACATCATCGACGGCATCAGAAACTTCACAATCGACCAGTTCGACTCCGGAAACAGCATCCAATTTTTCCGAATTTGATTTCGCAGGCGGTACAAGGCTGCCGGAAAAGGCGACGCTGTCGCTCGGCAATGCGACGTTCAAGCCGGGCATGAGCGTTGCCTATGTGCCGGTGACGCTGGACCGCCCGACGCCCAACACGGTCATCGCGCGGATCATCACCGTCAACGGGTCGGGCACACAGCGTGCATTGTCGGGCTATAATTACCAGACGGTCGACACCGTCGTGATCTTCCGGCCGGGCGATCCGCTGGTGCAGACCGTCGCCGTGCCGATCATCAGCGCGACCGAGGGCCAGCAGTTCCAGCTGAAGCTGCGCGAGGCGCCCTGGGGCGGCTTGCAGGGCCAGTCGACCGCGACCATCACCGCCAACAGCAGTGCGGCCGCAACGCCCAAATCCACCGGCACCTTCCGCGAGGCGCGCACATTTGCCGCCACCGGAGCGCTCCAGTTCGAATTGAAGAAGGACACGCACAAGCGCTCGCCCGATGGCGGCTGGGATCGCTGGGCAACCTCGTTGTCGCACGGCCGCACCCAGATCGCCAATGGCGAGACGGGCCTCTATCTCGACTCCACCGTCTTCCCCGGTGTCGAAGGCCCCGTCTACTGGGGCAGCCAGGGCCTGGTGCTGCACAGCCAGAAGCTCAGTTCGCCCATCTATTATGAAGGGCAGAACTGGTATTATGGCGCGTCGGTGCTGGACGGGCGCAACTTCCTCGCCTCGCAGATCGGCTACGGCCAATATGAATGGGAAGCGAAGATGCCCAATCGCCGCGGGTCATGGCCGGCCTTCTGGCTGATCTCGACCAGCGGCTGGCCGCCGGAAATCGATATTTATGAGGGCTTCGGCTATCAGAGCTATTGGGATTTCGACCGCCATGTCGCCCAGACCATCCATGGCGGGTCGGACGGCGTGCGCAGTTTCCAGCGCGGCGTTTCGATCCAGACCGAGCAGGCCTACGGGCTCAAGGGCTATAGCCAGGACTTCCATCGCTTCGCCGTGGATATCCAGCGCGACTATATCACCTGGTTCGTGGATGGCGTGGAAACCTACCAGTCGGTCAACCCCTTCGACGGGCATCGCTGGTATCCGATCATGGACGTGGCGGTGAAGACCAACAGCGCCTATGATGACGGATCGGGTGACATGATCATCAAGAGCTTCAAGATCTACAGCGCGCCATAATGGCTCTGGGCGCCGCCTGCCAGGGCATGGAGGCGCCCCCAGCATTTGATCCACTGCCCGGCAATGTCCACGCGACGTGCGCCGGGCAGCAGGAGCGCGGCGAGACCTGCCGTGCGCAGCGCCAATATGGCCAGGGTGCGCGCCAGCAACGACGCCTGCCCGGCCCGGCCCGGCCGCTGCTTCCGTCGCGCCAGCGTTTCGGTATAGCCGATCCGCCACATGCGCCTGAAGACCCACCCCAGCCGTGCCCGCTCCACCGGTACGCCTTCGCTCACGCGGGCGTCGGGTGCCCAGCCGAAGCGCGCGCCGGCCTCGCGAAGACGGGCCAGGAAGTCGAGATCCTCGCCGCCGCTGCGGTTGAAGCGGGGATCGAACCAGGGCTCGTCCAGCATCATCAGCGCCCGGCGGCTGACCAGCAGATTATTGCTCGCCCACAGCATGTCGGTCGCGCCCCAGGCCCGCTGCTCGGGCCGGAAGACGAGCGTCTGCCGCGCCCATCGCGGGGGCTTGCCGACGAACTGGAAGTCGACCGGCCCCGCCACGACATCGGCGGCCACCCGCGCCTGGCAGGCAAGCAGCGCGTCGAGCCAGCCGGGCTGGGGCCATTCATCATCGTCGATCATCGCGATGAAGCGCATCTCCGGATCGCCGAGCGCGGCCGCGCATATCGCATTGCGAACGGCGCATAGTCCCGGCTCCGGCACCGGCAGCAGCGTGATCGGCAGCGGATAGTCCGCGCGCAGGGCGTTCACGACGCCAGCGCCTTCCTGTGCTTCGCCGTCATTGTCCGCGACCAGCAACATGACGTCGGACCGCTGCACGACCTCGGCCAACGTCTCCAGCAGATGCCGCAATTGGGCTGGCCGGCGGAAGGTCGGGATGGCGATCCAGACCGCCTTGCCCGCGCTCAAGCGGCCGCCTCCACCGTCGTCCGCCGCGTGCGCCCTCCGCGCTGCAGCCATTTGATGAACTGATGTCCGCGTAGCTCGACCAGCAGATAGCTCACCCAGCAGAGCAGCCAGGTCGCGACCAGCATGCCGACGACGAACAGCCAGTCGAAGCCGACGACGCCATGCCGCTGCGCCACGCCCATGGTTCGCGCGGCTACGTCCCGCACCAGCGGATGCCAGAGATAGATGGAGTAGCTGATGAGGCCCAGGTGAAAGCTCAGCGGATTGGCCATCACCGCCCGCGCCGCCGCGCCGTCATAAGAGCAGCTGAGCACCAGCAAGGGCAGCAGGCAGACGACCAGCACGTCGGCGCGCGGCAGCAGCAACGCCAGCGCGATCGCCCCGCAGATCACCGCAAAAGCGCCCGCCCGGTCGAGCAGCGGGCGGAGACTATCCTTCCAGCGGTAGGTCAGCACGCCCAGCGAAAAGCCCGCCAGGCAGCGCAACAGGGTCAGCACGCTGTCGCTGTCGTTGACGTCCATCGGCCCGCTTGCGCCCAGACCGGACGACGCCACCAGCAGCAACAGTCCCACGCACAGCGCCGCCTGCGCCCAAGCCCATCGCGAAAAGGCGATGAGGGCGATCAGCGGGTAGATCAGATAGGCGGCGACCTCGGTACTGACCGACCAGCTGTTGCCCGCGATCGGATCGGTGCCCCAGCCCCAGCTCTGCACCATGAACAGGTTGCTCACCACATTGACCGGGGTCAGTTCGATCGACTGGTTCCCCGACACGTTGAGCAGGATGCGCAAGCCAAACACCAGCGTCACGACGAAATGCAGCGGCCACACCCGCGCCATGCGGTTGATCAGGAAATCGATGTAGCTCGCCGTTCCCAGACGCTTCACAACCCGGTCATGATAGCCATAGGAGATGACGAAGCCGCTCAGGATGAAGAACAGGTCGACCGCCAGATAGGCGCGCGAGAACAGCGGCATGGCGAACTTTTCGAACGCCGGTTGGTGCGGAATATGGTAGAGCAGCACCGACACCGCCGCGACGCCGCGCAGCCCGGTAAGCGACGAAATCCTCATGCGCTCAGCTCCTCCTTGCAGGCGCGGCGTCGAAGGCAGCGGCGATCGCGTCCCAGAGCGGTTTGCGCGCCATCTTTCCGTCGAGCGGCAGGCCGCGCGAAAGCTGCCCGTCGGGCCATTTATATTCGGGGAAGTTGGACAGCCAGCTATAGCGGTCGGACAGGCCCCAGCACAGGATCGACCCCATCGCCGGATTGTCGAGCGCCACGTCGAGGAACGCCTTGGCGACCGAGGCGACCTCCCGGTCGCGCTTGTCGGGGTTCGGCGGACCGCCCCGGTCGGCGATATCGAACTCGGTGATCGAAAGATTGAGGCCATAGCCGCTCAGCGTCCGCAGGAAGTTGGCGAACTGCTGCTCGTTGAACTTCTCCTTATAGGGCTTCAAATGCCCCTGAATGCCCACCGCATCGATCGGCACGCCGCGCGCCATCAGCCGGTCCAGCAGCTTGAGCATTGCCGTGCGCCGCCGTTCGCAGCGGGGTGAATCATGTTCCAGGCCAAAGTCGGTCAGGAACAGCATCGCCCGCCCGTCCGTCTCGCGCGCGGTGTGGAAGGCGATGTCGATATACTGCTCGCCCAGCGCCTTCATCCACATGCTGTCCGAACGCATGCCGTCGGCGCGTCCCTCATTGGGCTCGACAGCCTCGTTGACCACGTCCCATTCGGCGATCCGGCCGGCATAGCGGCGCATGGCGACGTCGATATAGCTGGTCATCAGTTGCTGCCTCTCGCGCGGGTTGGCGGATTGCAGCGCCGGCTCCAGCCAGGGCGGTTGCGCCGCATACCAGACCAGCGCATGGCCGCGTGCGCGCATGTTATGCGCCTGCGCGAAGTCGATGATCTGGTCGGCGCCGCTGAAATCATATTTGCCCGGCTTGGGCTCGGTGGTGCCGCGCTTCAGCTCATATTCCTGCACGATCATGTCGCATTCGCGCACCACCGCCGCCCGGAACGCTGCATCCTCGCGCAGCAGCCGCGACTTCACCGCCGCGCCGAAATAGCGACCCGACCGGCGGGCATGGGCGGCGAGGCCCTCGCGCGACACGCTCTGCGCGACGCTGGGCGGATAGGGAGTGCAGGCGGCCAGCGCTGCCGCACCCGCCAGAAATTCCCGCCGCCTCACAGCCGCTGTCTCCGCAGGCCCAGCATTCGGGTGACGTCGATCCAGCGGTCGCACATGCGGCGATAGGCCGTGTCGGGAAGGACGATCTGCAACAGCACCGCGCCGGCCAGTCGAGGCCCATAGGCGCCGCGCAGCACGGCTTCGAGATAATAGCGCATCGCGCGCCGGCGACTGGTGGGCCAGATGCTCTTCGCCGCGTGCCAGCCCATATAGCCGGAAAAGGCCCGCGCCGAGATATGGGGGCGCAGGTCCTTGAGCCATGCCAGGCTGCCGATGCTGCCGCGTACCTGGGACAGCCGGTCGTCCGCCTGCCGGTCGGTCCAGATCGTGCCGGGCCGCTCCGCCATCATGAAGCGCCCGCCGGCCAGCGACAGCCGAACCGCAAAGTCGGTATCGTCGCCGAACTTCACATCCTCCCGATAGCGAACCCTCTTGGCGAGCGAACGGCTGAGTGCGACGCTGCTCGTCTGGATGAAGCCCCGGTCGCACATCAGATAGCGGTCGACCCGCTCGTTCCGTGCGATGGCGCGCGGGGGTTTAAGGAAATTGCGGCCTTCGCCCCGATCCGCCAGCACCTGGCCATAGGCGACGATGTCCTCGCTCTCCTCCAGCAAGGGCAGCAGGTCGGCCAGATGGTGCGGCAGGAAACGGTCGTCGCAGTCGAGGAAAGCGATGTAGCGGCCGCGTGCCTGGTCGATGCCTGCATTTCGCGCGGCGGATGCCCCGCGATTGTCCTGCACGATGATGGTGAGCCGCGGGTCATTGATCGCGCCCAGTGCCAGTTCGGTGCCGTCGGTCGACCCGTCGATGACGACGATGACCTCGATCACCGCGACGGTCTGCTCCAGCGCGGACAGCACTGCCGCCACGACGGCATCCCGACGCTGATAGGTGGGGATGACCACGGAAAAGAGCGGGCGCGCGACCGCCGCCTGAAGCTTTGAGGGTGGTTGCCAGGCACTCATCACGATCGCGCCCCGCCATGCGCCACCTCGGCCTTGCCGAAGCGCAGAACGAAACCGTTGACCAGCGAGCGGTAGAGCGGCTTGGGCAGGTAGGAACGCAGCACCTGCCGCGCGACCACCTTGGGGGGAACGCCGCCCGCCAGCATCCCCACGACCAGATCGCGCAGCGCCACGACGGGTCGGATCGGCGCCATATGATAGGCAAGCACCGTCGCCCGATAGCCGCGCCGCGCCCTGCTGGTCAGCAGATGGCCGCACCGGTCGAGCCAGTCGAGCGAGGTTTCATAGCCCTTTACATAGGATGTCCGCCCGACCTCGCTGGCGTCGAGCCAGATCGTCAGCGCCCGGTCGATCATCCGGAAGCGCGCGCCCGCACCCTGCAGGCGGACGCAGAAATCCAGGTCCTGGCCCTTCTTCAGCGCCGGGTCGAACAGCACATCTTGCGCCAGCTTCGTCGGCACGACCATGGTGGAGGTCTGCATGAACTGGTTGGCGCAGAACAGATATTCGCCCACATCCTCGCCGTCGCGAATGCCGCGATCCGGCCTGATCCAGTAGCGGTCGACGCCTCGGTCGACCTTCATCCGCGAATAGAGGACGGTCCGGTCTTCATCCCCCGCCAAGGCTTCGGCCATGATGGAAAGCTTCCCCGGCAGGAACAGATCGTCGGAATCGAGGAAGGCGATGTAGCGGCCGCGCGCTTCCTCGATGCCGCGGTTGCGCGCTGCCCCTCCGCCGGCATTGTCCTGCCGGATGTAGCGCACGCGCGGATCGCCAAAGGCTTCGATCACCGGAGCGGGATTATCGCGCGATCCGTCATCGACGATGACGATCTCGAAATCCTGCCAGTCCTGCGACTGCACCGACCGGATCGTGTCGCCGACGATATCGGCACGGTTGTAGAGCGGAATGACGACGGAAAAGAAGGGGGCGGTCATGCGCCATGCACCTTTCGATATTCTTCATAGTGAATGCCTGCGAGGCCGGCGATCTTGCCGGCTGCACGATAGAGTTTGCCGAGCCTGACGACCCGCTTGCCGCGATCGAGCGTAGTGACCGCGCCCAGCGTGCCGACCAAGAAGCCGGCGACGATGCGCGGCGCCTCGCCGATGAAGGTGCGCAGCCGCCCCCTGTGAAAGCGTTCGACCATCATGTCGGTCATGCCCAGCCGATAGCCGCGCATCAGCAGCCATTTGGCGGTGACGCGGCTCGCGGGGATCAATTCCGTCACCAGCGCGTCCTCCGCCCAGGCGAAGCGGAAACCCTTGCGCGCCATGCGGCTGAACAGTTGCTTGTCGGAGCCGCCGGTCAGCGCCATGCGGTCGTCGAACGGCCGCTCCCCCATCGCCCGCAGGGCCGGGGCGGCCATCAGCACATTGGCGGTGCTGTCCACCAGCGCGACCGGCCCCGACGTGCCGCGCTGCTTAGCCTGCAAAAGGGGATGGCGCGCTGCCCAGCTTGCGATCGCGCTGTCCATCTCACGCAGCACCGCGCCGCCGACGATATCGGCGCCCCATTGCTGCGCAGCATCGACCATCGCGTCGATCCATTGCGGCGAGGCCGCCTCGTCATCGTCCAGCATCGCGACATGGGTCACGCCGGGCCGTGCCAGCGCCGCCGCGACCAGCGCATTGCGCACCAGCGGGATGCCCCGCTCGGGCACCAGCAGCGCCTCGATCGGCCAGCGATAGTCGCGCGAGGCAAGCGCTTCGACCACCGCCATGCCTTCCTTGCGCTGCGCGTCATTGTCGGCGACCAGCACCTCCAACTGATGCCGCGTCGCCAATGCCGCGATCGAGTCCAGCGTGCGCCTGAGGCCCTGCGGCCGGTTGCACGTCGCGATACAGACGATGATCCTAGCCATGGGCTGTCTCCGTGGAGGGAAGGGACTGCCGGCGCCATTGCGGGCGCGGCTTGGCCTTGAAGGTTGCATGCGCGGTCGCGACCGCCGCGAGGAAGATCACCCAGACCTGCCGGTCCTTGTCGAAGAAGCTGGTTTCCAGCAGATTCTGGTACATGACGAAGACCCAGATGGCGAAGGCCGGCACCATCAGATGCTGGTTCTCCCTGGTCGATCCGGTCAGGAACCAGTAGGCCGGCAGGGCGAGGAAGCTGAGCAGCAGCATGACGAGGCCCAGCGGCCCGGTCGTCACCCAGATTTCCAGATATCCGTCATGCGAATGCGCGGTCAGCATCTGGAACTGCTGGTTCAGATAATCATGCGCCGGTGAATTGGTGCCCACCTGCCAGAAGCCGCCGAACCCCGAGCCCAGATAGGGATGATCGGCGAGGTAATCGAACACCACGCGCCAGATCGACACGCGCCCGGTGAAGCTGGTCGGATCGGCGAACAGCCGCTCGATCGTCGGCTGATAGGCGATGTAGAGCGCCAGGAACCCGACCATGCCGAAACCAAGACCCAGCAGCAGGATCGCGCGCTTCTGCGTATTGTCGCTGAGCGCACGATAGATATTGCTGATGGCCAGCATGCCGACGCAGAGGGCAAGCGAAGTCTTGCTCTTGGTCCCGATCACGAAGACGAAGGCCATGATTGCGAAGATCGCATAATAGAATTTGCGCTTGTCGATCCACGCGTTGCCGCAGACGATGAAAGTCAGCGCCATGACCGCGCCGGCGATATTCTTGTGGAAGAAGAAACCGCGCCACGCACCGATCAGCGCCTTGTCGCTTTCGGTCGGCGGGTGAAACGCTGCCGATGTCAGCGGCAACGATATCCAGCAGATGAGGAGCGAGGTGATCAGCGCCCATTTGAGCGCGGTGAACAGCCGCTCGGGGCCCATCAGCGCCAGCGCGCAGAAGGTGATGTAGATCACGATGAACTGCTGCATCACCCGTTTGAAGGACACGAACGGATCGACGCCCCAGCTGCAGGTGATCAGGAACCAGACCAGCATGATGGCCAGCGGCCAGAAAGTGAATTTATACTTCAGCGGATGCTTGCGGATGATCTGCACGCCCGTCAGCAGCAGCGCAAAGCCGATGAACAGCGCCTGCTTGAACAGGTCGGACCCGTCATTGTCCTGCGCCATCGCCACCAGTTCGTCCTGCGTGCGCGAGGCGAAGGGCTGCTGGCCGATGAAGACCATCATCAGGAACACATAGTAAAAGAGCTGCGCGACGATCACCATCCGGCTCTCCTGCGCGCGGGCAGGGGTGGCGGGAGAGGTCGGCGCCTGACCGATGCGATGCCAGGTGGAGGCCATGGCCTTAGCCTTCTCCCCGCTGCCCGCGTCGCCACTTGCGATCGAGCTGCCAGATGCCGAGCATCATGACCAGCTGCGACAACACGACGCCCGCGATCGAGAAGATCGGCGCCACCGCCATCGTCAGCAGCGTGACGGCGACGATGCCGACGCCGCAACTCCGCAGGCTTTGCGTCGCGAGCGGTCGGAACGCCTTGCGCGCCTGGGTCATGACGCTCATCGGCGTCTGCACGCACTGGACCAGTGAGAGGAGGGCGCAGAGGCCCACCGCCGTCGCGACCAGCCCATGGTCCAGCGTGGGCTTGAGGATCAACTGCGGGAAGCCGTAGAGCACCACCGCCGCCAGCACGCAGGTCGCGGCCCAGAGGAAAAGCAGCGCGCCCATGAACATCCGCTCGGCCTTGATCGCCGCATCATGATCGCCGCGCGCCACCGCCCGCGTCATGCGCGGCCGTTCCAACTGGGTGAGGGCGGTGATGCAGACATTGACGGGGCGGAAAAACAGCATGCCCACCGCGACCGGGGCAAAGGCGGTCGGGCCGGCGAGCAGCGTTACGATATAGCTGTGGGAATTGGAGGTCGCTTCGGTCGACAGCACGCCGACCAGCGTCCAGGCGGATTGCTCGCGCCACACCGGGCGATAGGCGCGCAAGGCCCGTCCCGGCGCCATCGCGACATGTCGCCGCACATAGGCGAGGCCAAAGGGCAGCAATCCTATGACGCTTGCTGCCACCAGCATGCCGCCGATCCCCGCCAGGTCCGCGCCGGTGCGGGTCGCGACCAGCAGCCCGACGATGATCGTCCCCGCATAGGCAAGGTCCGATCGCGCCGCGCGGGCGGGCGCATGATGCGCATAGGCATTGGACCGCCCGAACCAGCGGATAAGCGACAACGTGCCAGCCAACCCGAACACCGTGGCCGCCTGCGGGGATGCCGTCGCCCAGGCGATGCCCGCGCAGATCAGCCCCTGGCTCAGCGACAGGAGCAGATTGACCGGAAAGAAGAAATCGAACGACTTGCCGTCCGCATCGTCGCCCTGGTTGACCGCGATCGTATAGGGCGTCGACACCAGCGCGTTGGACAGGCTGTAGCCGAACTGGATGATCACCAGCAGAAAGGCCAGCGTGCCGATCGCCGCCGTGCCCAGATGATGGATCGAAAACAGCTGCACGGCCAGATGGCTGACCGACACGATGGCGGACGACAGGCTCGCAAGGCCGAAGCGGCCGAACAGGCTGCCCAGCTTCTTGATGCGCCCTCCTTGCTCCCCCACCCGCAGGCGGGAGGGGTCGATCAGAGGCACGTGACTCTGATCGAGGGGGTGGGAATGATCCAGGCGCTGCGCTGGCCCACCCCCTAACCCCCTCCCGCCAGCGGGAGGGGGAACTGCCGATCCCTCAGCCATGGCGATGTTTCCAGATCAGCCACAGCGCATGCGGATTGGTGGTGATATAGCGCCAGGCGAGTTGCTTGGGCCGCGTCACCATCCGATGCAGCCATTCGAAGCCCGACTTCTGCATCCACATCGGCGCGCGCGGATAGTCGCCTGTCACATAATTGTAGAGCCCGCCGCAGGTGACGATCCATCCCGCCTTGATCCGGTCGCGGTTGCGCACGCAGAATGCCTGCTCGCGCGGCTTGCCGGTGCCGACCCACAGGACGTCGGGCGCGGCGGCGTTGATCTCCTCGATCACCGCATCTTCTTCCGCCGGCGTCCAGAAGCCGTTGCGACGGCCGGCGAGGTGCAGACCGGGGGCAGCCTCAATGATCCGGCGGGCGCATTCGGCGTTCACCGTCTCCTCGCCGCCCAGCAGATAATAGCTGACATTGCTTTCCGCCGCGCCAGCCAAGCTGTCGATGAACATGTCGGTCGTGCTCGACCGGTCGGCGATCGGCGTGTTGCCGAACCAGCGGGATGCCATGACGATGATCTGTCCATCGGCGTGGATCAGGTCCGCCCGCGCCAGATTGTCGCGGAACTGCGCATCCGTCGCGTTCATGGACAGGCCCTGTCCGTTGCAATCGAACACCAGTAATGGTGGCTCCTGCAACATGCGCCGCAACGGCGCGTCGCGCAGCATCTTGCCGATCAGCGCATCGAGCGACAGCGTCGACACCGGAACGCCGCCGACCATGGCGCTCTTTTCCTGCCCCTCGGCCGATGGGAAGGGGTGATGAAGCGCATGTTCGATGCTCATGCTATCACCGTGCCGGCAATGGGCACGCCCTGCCGGTCCAGATCGTCGATGATGCGGCGCATGTCGGCGATCGCCGTGTCGCCGCGCCGGGCGACGATGACCACCGCGTCGAAGCCCGCCAGGATGCTGCCGACCGGCGTCTGGTCGCCCTTGCGTTCGGCCAGGTAGAACAGCATCGATGTTTCCTTGAGGCCCCAGCCATTGGCCGTCTCCGCCAGCGGCCCGCGCGTGATCAGGCTGGCCGCGCTGCCCGAAGCACGGCCGGCGGTCATCAGCCACAGCCCCTCGATCGCGGTCTTGGCCGCCGGCAGCAGCGCCGCGCTGCCCATCAACTGTTCGGCAAGCCCGGCCTTGTTGGCGATGCGGAACAGCCGGTCGAGCGAGGGATTGCCCATGTCGACGTCGATCAGCATCGTCTGCCCGTCCATCTGCGCCAACACGACCGCAAGGTTCGCGGCCATGATCGCCGCTTCGTCGCCGGCCTCGACCGACAACACGGCGAGCCGCAGCGCGGACGGATCGCCGCCCTTGGCAGCGGCCCGCATCTTGGCGCGGATCGTCCGCACCTTGGCGGCGTAGGGGCTTGCCGGGTCGAAGGCCGCGACCACCAGCGGGTCGATCCGCTGATCGCCTGCCGGCAGCAGTGCGAAGCCGCCCTGCAGCGCTTCGAGCAGCCTTGCCGCCTCGGCATCCAATATGCCCAGTTCGACCGCCGCCTCATGGAAGGGCAGGCCCTGGGTCCGGGCATGGGCATCGACGCGGTTCACATCGGATTCCGCCAGGAAACCATGATCGACCGCCAGCTTGGCGAAGCTGTGATTGTCCCGCGCGCGGGGGCGGAGCGTGGAGGCTCCGCCGCCCGGCATCAACTGGGGTGGGGCGCCTGCCGTGGAACGCAGTCTCATGCGGCCTCCTGCTGTTTGTAGAGCCAGCCGCCGCGAACGGAGGCCGGCATCAGTTCGGTAATGACTTCGACCTGGGTCGCGCGGGCGACGCCGGCCGCCGAGCGGACACGCGGGTTCACGATTTCGCTGAGGACGACAGCCGTTACCCCGCCGACCAGCCCCAGCGCGATGCCCGCCACCAGCCACAGCATCAGATTGGGCTTGGCCGGCAGCAGCGGCACGGCGGCTTCATCGAGCAGGCTCGCATTGGGCTGCGAGATCTGGCTCTTGAGCTGCGCCTCGTTGAAGCGCTGGCGCACCGTGTCATAGGTCTGCCGCGCCGCATCGACGTCGCGCTGGAGCACCATCAGCTGGTCCTGCACCTCGGACATGCGGATCATGCGATCTTCCTGGCCCGACATGTGGGACTTGAGGTCGCCCTCGCGCCGGCTCGCGGCCACGCTGTTGGCGCTGACCGCCCCCGCCTGGCTCGACCGCGCCGCCGCCAGTTTCGACTGCAGCTCGGACAGCTGCGCATTGGCCGCCGTCATGGTCGGATGATTGGGGCCGAGCGTCTTGGCGAGTTCGGACACCTTGGCCGATTGCGTCGCGACCTCCTCCTGCAGATTTTGGACGATCAGCGAGCCTTCGATGTCGGACACCGCGCCCGCGCCAGCCTTCGACCGCGCCGCCGCCGCCTCCGCCTGCGCCTGGGTCAGCTGATAGGACATGTTCTTGAGCTTCTCGGCTTCAAGGTCCATGCGGTTGATGCCGATAATGTCGTGCGCCCGCTGGAAGTCGGACAGCCGCTTCTGCGCCATCTCGTAGCGGGTGCGCACTTCCTGCGTCTGCTCGTCGAACCATTTGGCCGATCCGCGCGCGGGGGATGCCCGCAGTTCCACCTGCTCGCGCATGTAAATCTTCGCCGTCAGGTTCGCGACCTTGGCCGCCACCTGCGGATCGGCATCCATATAGCTGAGCTGCAGCACATTCGACTGCCGCCCGGTCGTGACCGTCAGGCTGGCGCGCACCCGGTCCGCCGCCTGCTGCAATCGCGCGTCGGCGGGCACGTCGCCCGGTATCGCGTCGACAAAGCCCGCTTCCCTGGCCACCGCATTGATGACCTTGGCCGATTTGATGACGTCGGTCTGCGTGCCCAGGATGCTGTCCACTTCGACCCGTGCGCCCTGTTGGGCGTTGGAGTCGGTGGGATCGGTCTGCGACAGGTCCAGCAGCAGCGAGGATGTCGCCGCATATTGGCGCGGCTGGACGAAGGCGAGGATCGCGATGACCAGGAACAGCGCGCCGCCCAGCATCGCCGCCGTCCGCCAACGGGCGCGAACCGCCGTCAGCAGGTCCATGGGGTTCATGGTCATAGCCCGTCCACTCCCTTCAGCATGGCCCGCATTTCCTCGGCGGGCGTGGGGGCAGGGGGCACCGCCGGCGCCGGCTGCTTCGCCATCAGCAGCAGGAATTGGGGCGCCAGCGTATCTTCGAACAGGAAAAGGTCGCCGCCGGGCATGGGCGTGAGCGCCGGCTCCAGCCGCCGCATCGCGTCGGCCGCCATGCCCTCGTTGATCGACCCGCCGCCCAGCACTTCATGGCCCAGGCGCACCAGCCGGTCATAGGAAATCAGCGACATTTGCGACGCCGCCACGCCCGCCAGCGCGATCATCCGCCGGCTGCCATTGGCTTCCCACAGGATGCGGCGGAACAGCGCGTGGGTCGCGCCGCTCATTTCCGACCAATCCTCCAGGGCAGAGGCCAGGCCCTGCTCGACGTCGGACAGGGTCATCCGGTCGCGCCCATCCGCTTCGGTGACGAGCGCCGCCTGCATGCCGAACAGCCGCGCATGATAGGGCGACCCCATCGCCGCGCCGCCCAGCGCATCGAGCGCATCGGGATCGAGCCGCAGCCGCGCATTGCCGGCACAGCTCATCAGCAGCCGTTCCAGATCCTGCTTGGGGATCGGCGCGACCCGCTGCGGGGCGATATGCCGCCGCAGCGAAGGATGCGCCGCGATCAGCCCGTCGACGTCGCCCGCGATGCCCACCAGCACGACCTGCACCGGCGAATGAATATCGGTCAGCAGCTTGAGCAGCGTCGCGACGTCCGTCTTGGCCTCGTCGGATTGCACCCGGTCATATTCGTCGACGATCAGGATCGAGCGCTGCTTCACATCCTCGACCAGCAGCGCCGCCAGACGGGTCACGTCCAGCGGCTCGTTCATCAGCTTGCGCGCCTTCTCCTGCCCCGCCGCGCTCATCGGCAGATCGGACAGGAACGGCCGGAACAGCGAATCGAAGTCCGCGTCGCCGCTCGCCGATCCGTAGAGCGCGATGCAGCCGGACTCGTCCGCCAGATCGCCGAACACCCGCGCGAGCGAGGTCTTGCCCGACCCGCGCGTACCGAAGATCACCGCATGCTTGCGCTGCACGACGATCGCCTCGACCAGCTTTTCCAGCTCGCTGTTGCGCCCCGCCAGGCCATGGCGGTCCGTCACCGGCATCGCCGTGCTGAACGCGGTGTAGATCGAATCCCGGCGCAGGCTGATGGGTTTCAGCGGTGCGGCCATCGCGCCCATGGACAAGGGGCGCGGAGCGGCATTCGTTTCCTCCGGCGGGGCCGCCCGAAAGCTGGGCGGTGCCGGCGTATCGAGTAGCAGCGGTTCGCTGGATATCACACGCGGCCCGCTCGCTGCCGCCTCGCTGCGCGGCATGCTGCGACGAAAAGAGGATAGCCAGTCCAGCATGCCGCTGGGCCGGTCCTGCGCGAAGCCATGATCGATTGCTGTCAAAACAGCTTCTCCCGGATGATGAGGACGTCTTCAGGCTTCACCGGATCATCCAGATTAGCCTGTATTTCCTTCCCCTCCCGGCGCACTTTTATGCGTTTGGTCGACCCGGCCAGCGTGGGGCCTCCGGCCAGCGCCAGGGCCTGGCGAAAGCTCTGCCCCGGTACGAACGAGAAAGCGCCCGCCTGCTGCACCTGGCCATAGACGTATATTTTCTCGGCCGGCGGCACGAACAATATGTCGCCCGGCTTCAACTGCCGGTTCGCGCCCGCCGCCATGTCGGCGAGCGAAATCCGCACCGGCCCGCTGCCGTCGGCGGGCGTCAGTATGACGGCGTTCGCGCCTTCCTTGCTCGACCCGCCGGCCTTCGCCAGCATCGATGCAACCGTATAGCCCCGGTCGAGCGGATAATTGCCCGCCTGCGGCACATTGCCCAGCACCGTGACGAAGCGGCTGACATAATTGCTCACCTCCACATTGACGGAGGGGTTGGTCAGGAAGCCGCCGCTCGCATAGCTGGCCGCAATCGCCTGCCCCAGCTGCGCCGTCGTCTTGCCCCGCGCCGATACCGGCCCGATCAGCGCGAGCGTGATGGTCCCATCCTCCTTGATCCGCGTCGTGGAGGACAGGTCGGGCTGGCCGAATATGGCGATCTTCACCTCATCGTCCGGCCCCAGCTGATAGCCTGCATCCGCCACCGTCTGGGCTGGCGCAGCCGCCGTGGCCGCAGCCGATCCGGCGGGCGCGATCTGCGCCGTCGCCGCCATAGGCGCGAGGAGGAGGCTGGTCAGGAGAGTGATCTTTCTCACAGCGCATGCTCCTTTCAACTTGCGTTTTAGAATTTGATGGCCCCACCCAAGGTCACTTGCGTGCCCGAATAGCTGGCGATGTCGGTGTCGGTGCGCCGGCGATAATGCTGTGCGTCCAGCGTGATTTCCGCACGGTCGCTGAGCTTGCGGGTCAGCATGCCGCCGAAGCGGCGTGTGCGGTCCGCTTCGATGGTGAAGGGCCGCAGCGCCGCGTCCTGCCGGAACTTGCGCCGCTCCCAGTCGGCATAGAGGCCCGCCGAGGTCAGTTCCGAAATCGCGAAGGCGCCTTCGACCCGATAATGGGTGCGAATGGCAAAGCCGCTGGCGATCAGGCTGTCATTGACGATGCCGCGTTCGGTCGTCGCGGTCAGCTTGAGGCGCGGCACGATGCTGCTCGACAGGCTGACATCCCAACCGAGGCCGTCATAGCTGCCGATTACGGCGGAATTGCTCTCCACGTCGAGCCAGCGCACGTCCGCGTCGATCTGCGTCAGCGGCGACACCGCTCGCTTGAATTTCAGGCCATAGCTGTTGGTGCGGTTCTCGACGCCCAGCTTGGCGCGGTTGCTGTCCACCCGCTCATAGAAAGCGGTGAGGGTGCCAAGGCTCGGCAGATTATAGCCGATCCCGCCGAAATAGGTGTCGCTGGTCTGGTCGGCATAGTCGAACAGATCATCATTGCGCGTCAGGTCGCGGCGGTAGCTTGCCACCGGAAACAGGCCGGGGCGCTCGCAGCCGAGTTCCGCCCCGACTCCGGTAAAACGCTGAAGATTTTCGGTCTGCTGGTTGATGTCGCCATAATCCGCGCGCTGCTGGCGGTAGGTGGCGAAGGGGGTGATGGAGCAGGTGGCGCCGAAGCGGATCACCGCCTTTGCCTCATTGTCGATCCGCAGCTTGCTGCGCTGCCCCTCCGAGACGAAGCGGTCATAGCCGACCTTGGCGCGCAGCAGCAGGTCGTGCCGACCGATCGGCTTCCCATAGGTCAATTCGACCCAGGGCGTGACGATCAGGTCGTCGGTCGGATCTTCGATCCGGTCGTCGACGCGATAGACATTGTCGTCATAGAGAAGGTCAAGCCCGGCGGTGGCGCTCAGCCCCATGGTCTTGAGGCGCGCATCGTCATCATTTGCCGCACTGGTTTGTGCGCGCAGCATCATGGGAGCGCCTGCAGCAACGACACTGGTCAGCGCAGCCGCGATGGCAGCGCCGGACCAGGGGGATCGGGCTTTCGCAGGCGCGAACAGGCGCTTCCGAAAGCGCGGAATCAAGGCATTATTCAAACGTGCGACCCTTATATTGCATTGCAGCAACTAAGGTCATGCTAGTCGGCTTTGCACGCAAAGCGAACCACCGCAAATGCGGTTTGTCGCGTCTAAGCAACGGCTCAGTGGGTCGCAAAATGGCTCAGCGACAAGGATTTAGCCGCTGGAGGCTGCGGTTAATCTGGCAGCAAGGTTGAAAGCGAATCCGGTCAGAAGACCAGATAGGCAATCGCCGCCACCGTTCCGACAAATGCCAGAATCCCGGCCCAGCGCGACAGCAGTTGAATGCCGCGCTCGGCCTTGTCCGCAGCCGATACTGTCGCGGCCGCGGGTTGGAAACTGCGACCGGCTTCGGCCGCATGGCTGATGGAATGTTGCGCAACGGCAACCGCTGCAAAATCGTCCGCCACGTTTCTGAGTCCGCTCTGTTTGAGATGACGGACATATCAAATTTTACGCTTAATAAATAGTTTCCACGAAGGCGGAAACGTCATCAATTCGTCGCAAAATCAAACAGGTGGCAGGAAGATGGCTCATTTTTTCCGTCATCCCCGCGCTGGCGGGGATCCATCTCCCAGGCGTCCGGCCAAGAATAGCTTCAGGGAAATGGGTCCCCGCTTCCGCAGGGATAATGTTCATTAATAGGCGTTCTTGTGAACCAGCACGTTGAAGGTGCCGATGAGGATGGCGATGTCGCGCATCAGGCTCCAGCCATGGAGATATTCCAGGTCCGCCTCGACACGGTTCAGAATGTCGCGCCGCGTCTCGGTCGCGCCCCGGAATCCGCGAATCTGGGCGAGGCCGGTAATGCCGGGCTTGAGCGCATGGCGATGCCAATATTGGCGATCGACCTGCCAGAACAACTGCTCCTCCGCCGTCGACCCCAGGGCATGGGGGCGCGGACCCACCAGGCTCATTTCGCCCAGCAGCACATTGATCAACTGGGGCAGTTCATCGATGCTGGTCTTGCGGATGAAGCCGCCGACCCGGGTGATGCGCTTGTCGTCGCGACCGGTGGACGCCGCACCCGCCGCGTCGCACTGTTCGACCCGCATCGATCGGAACTTCAGGATAGGGAACAGCCGGTTGCCGCGTCCGATGCGCTCCTGTCGGAAGAAGATCGGCCCCGGCGAGTCCAGCCGGATGGCGATGGCGATGGCGATCATCAGCGGCGACAGGGCGATCAGCAGGGGGACGGTGATCGCAATGTCCAGCAGCCGCTTCTTCGCCCGGTTGGCAAGGTTGAGCGGCCCGCGCGCCACCACCAGCGTCGACACGCCGCGATAGGTCTGCACGGCCAGCGGTGCCATCGGGTCCAGTTCGGGCACGATGATCTCGCCCAGGATATTGCCGCCCTTCAGCATCTGCGCCCAATCGGCCTTGCGGTCGCCGGGGCAGGATATGACGACGCGGTCATAATCGCGCAGCAATGTGCCCAGGCGGTGCAGCATATAGGGATCGTCCAGGTCCGCCCTGATGCCCACGGCATCCGCATCGACGATCACCATGCCGGCTACGTCGCCGGGAATGACCCCGCCGTCGATGATCAGAAGCTGCGCGAACAGATTGTCGCTGAAGTTGCGGCGCACCGCCCGCACTATCAGCACGCGCTGCAGCGCCAGCAGCGTGCCGCTGCACAGGATGCCGGCCGAAATGCCGAGGCGCGAGAGATTCCCCGTCGCCTTCAGGGAGAAGACGACCAGCAGGAAGATCAGCAGCGTGCCCGCAAACGCCATCATCGCGTTGCGCAACGACGGCGTCACCCGGGTGAGGCAGACCGGATTATAGGCCTGGTTGTGGAAGGCGATGACGCCAAAGACGACCATACCGCCCGCCAATGGCTGCCAGAACTCGCCCGATAGCAATGGCACGTCTGCGGTGCGCAGCCCCATCGCGAATCCTGTCGCCATGGCGGCCATGTCGGCCACCAGGAGTAATAGACAAAGCCAGAGGCGCACATTCCGCTGAACAGCGGCTGCTGCTGGCTGGCGACTGGGAGACCCTTCGATCGCCAGATCAATTTTCGACATCTGCAACCCTTTTTGTGTCTTGACGTCATAGCGCCCGCCGCCCCGAAAGGACGGCGTGCGTGCATCAGACATCCGCTGCCTTGTGATTTATGTTGCGCAGCAGCAGGGCACAAATGATCCGAACTGACAATGACGGGTGGGACGCTCGGCCCCTCTTTTCCGACGATCCGTTCGTCTCAAAGGTTGTTCCGCCCCGGATATGCGACGACCCGAATTTCAAAAGTGGCGCGATGCAAGGAGAATTTTAAGCTTCAAAACGAAGCAGTTGGTCGAATCAGATGCCGGGAAGCCAAAAACGAATCAGCCAAGGACCAGCCAGCCGATCATGCCCAAGGCGATGATCAGCGCGGCGGGACCCGCCCATCGGGACAGCCGTTGGACGGCAGCTTCGGCACGGTCGTGCGCAGACCGCCATCGTGCATTGCCGTCACCTGGCTTCATCCGTTCTTCGGCAGGCGTCGCGTCATGGCGCGGCCCCGGATGCAGTTCCGCCGCGCCTGAGCTCTTGTCCTGCGGTTGCGGTGACAGGTCGATCATCATTCATGCCCCGAAGCGCGCGGATGCGCTTCCTGACGACAAAATAGGCCTTCTGTCCGAAAAGACAAAGGGGCGTTGCGTGGCCCCTTCGTCTTTCGCGATGCCCTGAACCTTCAGGCGACCGCCACGCTATTGCCGGTCCTGATCCGGGGCTGCCCGTAGCGCGCATAAAGGGTGGGCAGAACGAACAGCGTCAGCAATGTGGCGGAAAGGAGCCCGCCGATGACCACGGTCGCCAACGGCTTCTGCACCTCCGCGCCCGCGCCGGTGCCGAGCGCCATCGGCACGAAGCCAAGGCTCGCCACCAGCGCGGTCATCGCCACCGGGCGCAGCCGCTGCAGCGCGCCGCTGCGCGCCGCCGCAGCCCGGTCCATGCCGGCCCGCTCCAGATCCTGGATCGACGACACCATGACCAGCCCGTTCAGCACGGCGATGCCGGAGAGGGCGATGAAGCCGACCGCCGCCGAGATGGAAAAGTCCATCCCCCGCAGGAACAGCGCCAGCACGCCGCCCACCAGCGCCAGCGGCACGCCGGTAAAGACGATCGCCGCGTCCCGCGCCGATCCCAGGGCTCCATAGAGCAGCAGCAGGATCATCAGGAAGCAGACCGGCACCACCAGTTGCAGCCGCTCGCGCGCCGAGGCGAGATTTTCGAACTGCCCGCCCCAGACGAGATAGCTGCCCGCCGGCAGGCGCACATCCGCCGCAATCTTCGCCTGCGCCTGCTCGACCACGCTGGCGATGTCGCGCCCGCGCACATTGGCCTGCACCACGACCCGCCGCTTGCCATTTTCGCGGCTGATCTGGTTGGGGCCGTCGATTATGCGGATGTCGGCGACGCTCGCCAGCGGCACGAAGCTGCGCGTCGGCGTGGGCACCTGCACCTGTCGCAGGGCGTTGAGGTCCGCGCGCTGCGCTTCGGACAGGCGGATCACCACCGGCACGCGCCGGTCGCCTTCGAAGATCGTGCCCGCCTGCCGACCGCCCAGCGTCGCGCCGATCGCGTCCTGCACATCCTGCGCCGTGATGCCGAGCCGCGCCATCGCGTCCCGGTTCACCCTTATGTCCAGCATCGGCAGGCCAGTCGTCTGTTCGACCTTCACGTCGGTTGCGCCTTCGGTACGTCGAAGGACCCCCGCAATCTTCTCCGCCGTCGCGGTCACAGCGGCAAAGTCATCGCCGAATATCTTGACCGCCACGTCGCCGCGCACGCCGGCGATCAGTTCGTTGAAGCGCATCTGGATCGGCTGCGTAATCTCATAGGCATTGCCGGGGAAGCGGGCCAGTTCATGCTCCAGCCGTTCGATCAGTTCCTGCTTGGGCAGGCGCGGGTCGGGCCATTCGGTGCGGGGTTTCAGGATCACGAACATGTCGGTCGCGTTGGGCGGCATCGGGTCGGAGGCGAGTTCCGCCGTACCGGTCTTGGAAAAGACGAACCGCACCTCGGGCTGCTTCGCCACCATCTTCTCGATCGGCACCTGCATCGCCTGGCTCTGCTGCACCGACGTTGCCGGGATGCGCAGCGCCTGGATCATCAGGTCGCCTTCGTCCAGCTGCGGCAGGAACACCTGACCCAGCGCCAGGAACGCCAGCACGCCGATGCCCAGGCTGCCGACGCCGATGCCGATGGTCAGCGACGGTCGCGCCATCGCCTTGTCCAGCCCCGGCTCATAACGGGCCTTGAGCCACGTCATGATCCGGCCGTCCTTCTCCTCGATCCGCTGCGACAGCCACAGGGCAATGGCGGCAGGCACGAAGGTCAGCGACAGGATGAAGGCGCAGGCGAGGGCGATGATGACCGTCAGCGCCATGGGCACGAAGCTCTTGCCCTCGACCCCGGTGAGCGTCAGCAGCGGCACATAGACCAGGATGATGATCGCCTGGCCATAGACCGACGGCCGGATCATCTCCCGCGCCGCCGCCGCGACCGCCTCCAGCCGCTCCTGCTGTGTCAGCAGCCGCCCCTGCCGATGCTGCAACTCCGCCAGCCGCCGCAGTGCATTTTCCACGATGATGACCGCGCCATCGACGATCAGCCCGAAATCGAGCGCGCCAAGGCTCATAAGGTTGGCTGAGACGCCCGCATGAAGCATGCCGAAACCGGTCATCAGCATCGTAACCGGAATGACCATCGCCGCGATCAGCGCCGCGCGGAAATTGCCGAGCAGTGCGAACAGCACCACGATCACCAGCAACGCGCCTTCGGCAAGGTTCTTCGCCACCGTGCCGATCGTCGCGTTGACCAGCGCGGTGCGGTCCAGCACCGGTTGCACGATCACGTCGGGCGGCAGCGAGGCGTTGATCGCCTTCAACCGATCGGCGACGGCCGTGGCGACGGTGCGGCTATTTTCGCCGATCCGCATGATCGCCGTACCGACGACGACCTCCGTCCCATTTTCCGAAGCCGATCCCATGCGCACCGACTGGCCCCGCCGCACGCTGGCGACCTGATCCAGCGTCACCGGCACACCCTCGCGCGTGGCGACGACGATGCGCGACAGTTCGTCGCCATTGCGGATCAGCGCATCGGACCGCACGGCGAGGCCCTCGCCATTGCGATCGATGAAGCCCGCGCCGACGCTGCCATTGTTGCGCTCCACCGCTTCGGCGAGATCGCTCAGTGTCAGCCCCATCGCCGCGAGCCGCTGCACATCCGGCACCACCAGATATTGCTTCACATAGCCGCCGATGGAATCGATGCCCGCAAGGCCCGGCGTGTTCTTGAGCAGCGGCGCGACGATCCAGTCCTGCGCGGTGCGCAGATAGGTCGCCTTGTCGGTCTCGCTGGTCAGCCTGTCGCCTTCGGGCGTGATATAGCTGCCGTCCGGCTGCATCCCCGGCTCGCCCGGCAGATGCTTGTCGTCCTTGCGGTGTTCCAGATGGACGGTCCACATATAGACTTCGCCAAGGCCGGTCGCGATCGGCCCCATTTCCGGGCTGACGCCCTGGGGCAGGCTTTCCTGCACGCCGCTCAGCCGTTCGCCGACCTGCTGGCGCGCGAAATAGATGTCGGTGGAATCGGTGAAGACCGCCGTCACCTGCGCGAAACCGTTGCGACTGAGCGATCGGCTATATTCCAGGCCTGGAATGCCCGCGAGCGCGGTTTCGATGGGGAAGGAAACCTGTTTTTCGACCAGTTCGGGCGATAAAGCGGGGGCGCGGACGTTGATCTGCACCTGATTGTTGGTGATGTCCGGCACCGCGTCGATCGGCAACCGGTAGAGTGCGACAGCGCCGATGATGGCGGCGATGGCGGTGAGCAGCAGGACGAGCCAGCGTCTTCTGACCGCCCAGTTCACGACAGGAGCGATCATGGCTCAATGGTCCTCATGGCTGGCTTCGCCCTTGCCGAGTTCGGCCTTGAGCGTGAAGCTGTTGGTGGTCGCGATCTGCTCCTGACCCGAAAGGCCGCTGCGGATGACGACATGCGCGCCTGCCTGCCCACCAAGGGTGATGGGGCGCATTTCAAAGCCCTCGCGCGTTCGCACGAACACGGCGGGCCGGCCTTCGACGGTCTGGACGGCGGTCGACGGCACGCGCACGGCCTTGCCCCCGCCATCGCTGGCAAGTTGGACCGAGGCGGTGACGGACTCGCCCACGCGCCACTGCCCGGCGCGATTGTCGAGCGTCGCGATCAGCGGCACCAGCCGCGTCTCATTGTCGAGCGCGGGCGACACGAAACTGACGCGGCCGGTCGCCTGACGGCCCGGCGCCACGACGGTGACGGTCGCGCCCGGCTGGACGCGGCCCGCATCGGCGGGTTGCAGGTTGAGCGACAGGGAGAGGGTGGACAGGTTGGCGATGCGATAGAGTTCCGCATCGGCCGCGACCGTCTGCCCCAGCACGACGCTGCGCGCGATAACCTGGCCCGAAACCGGCGCGATGATTCCCATCCGGTTGAGTCCGCCGCCGCCCACGCCAGCTGCGGCGACCTGCTGCCGGGCAAGCTGCAGCGCGATGCGGGCCTCAGCGGCGGCGGTGCGCGCCGCCACCAGATCCTGTTCGGGCGAAACGCGCTGGGCAAAGAGGCGTTGTTCGCGCGCAAGGTTGGACTGCGCCAGGGCGGCGCGGGCCCGTGCCGCCTCAACCTCGGCCTTGAGCGATGCCGCCTCGCGGCTTTCGATGACGGCAATGGTCTGCCCGCGCTGTACCGACTGGCCCAGATGCCGGGTCAGCGCGACGACGCGGCCGCCGATCGCGGCGGACACGACCTGCATGCCCTGCGGATCGCCCTCGATCGTTGCGGGCAGTTCGATGGTGCTGGTGCCGCCCACCGTCGGCCGGCCGATCTGGATGCCGGCGGCGGCGATCTGTTCGGCGGTCAGCTTGATCTTGTCTTCATCGGCATGGCCGCCGGCCTTTTTTTCGGGATGGCTTTCCTCGGCATGCTCGGTCGATTCGCTGCCGCAGGCGGCCAGGAAAAGCGCCAGCGTGACGGGCAGGAGGGTAAGGCTGTGTGCAAATCTCATGGATCAGTTCCCCTGTTCGGGCGAAGGCGCGGGCGTCGTCAGGCGGTCCAGCCGGGCGCGGGCGATCTGGTAAGCGGCAAGCGCGTCGATTGCCGCGACCCGCGTGTCCGCCAGTGTCCGTTCGGCATCCAGCAGGTCGAGCTGGCCGAACTTCCCCTCGCGATAGCCTATGCGCGCGATCCGCGCCGCTTCCTGCGCTGCCGCCAGAGCCGGGCCGTTGGCCGTTCGGGCAGCGGTGGCGGCATTGGCGGCTTCGGCCTGTGCATCGGTGATGGCTTGTTCGACGTCGAGCGCGGTCATGCGCCGCTGGGCAGCGGCCCGCGTCCGTTCGGCATTGGCCTGCGCCACCGCCGCGCGGCCGCCGTTGAACAGCGGGACCGGCAGCGACAGGCTGACGACCGCGGCCGTGTCGTTGGTCGCTTCCAGCCGCCGCACGCCGGGGCCGACGGTCAGGTCCGGAACACGCTGGGACTTGGCAAGGGTGACGCCGGCGTCGGCCGCGGCAAGATCGGCATCCGCCGCCGCCTGGGCCAATGTCCCGCCGGCTTGCGCCGGCTCATCCGGTCCATGCAGGGCGGGGGGCAAGCGATCGAGCAGCCCCTCGTCAAGACGCGCGTCAGCCGCGCCGCCGACCCGTCGCGCCAGATTGATTTGGGCAGCGCGGGCCAGCCGCTCGCTGCGTTCCAGGGTAGCGTCCATATTGAGCCGCGTCACGTCGGCGCGTTGCGCTTCGAGCGGAGAGGCGCGGCCGGCCTGCACCCGGACATTGGCGGCGTGCAGGGCCTCGCCCGCGATGCGCAGCTGGTCGCGCGCGGTGGCGACACGCCGCTGCGCCGCGACCGCCTCGACATAAAGTTCGGTCACTTGCAGCCGCACGTCGGCCTGCGCAACGGCGGCGGCTATGCGCGCCCGCTGGCCCTGCGCATCGGCCACCGCGATCCGGGCGCTGCGCTTGCGGCCGAGTTCGATCGGTACGGAGAAGCTGACGGTCGTTTCGGCGCTCCGGAAACCGCCATAGGGGCCTGTGCCTGTGACATTTTCGACATCGGTCTGCAGCGTCGGATTCGGGCGGAGGCCAGCGACGGTGCGGGCGGCCTGTGCTGCCTGAAGGCCCGCTGCCGCCGCTTCGTTGGCCGGGGCGCTGCCGCCCGCTGCCGCTATCGCCTGCTCCAGCGTCAGCAGCGGCGCGGGGGCCTGCGCCATCGCTGCGCCAGGCGTCGCAGCCAGAAGGGCTGCAATGATCTTGTGCATGGGGAATCATCCTGAATGAGGCGGTTCAGCCCGCGCGCCTTCACAGGGCGCGACGAGCCGCTGATCGCTCAGTCAGACGATGGGAGGGCGCAGATCGGGACCGGTCGTCCAGCGCGTCAATGGAACCGAATTGGACATATTGTGCGGCGCAAGAGCGGCGAACACGATCGCCGGTTCAATCCCCCGCGCGGGCACGAAAGCCGACCCGTGGCAGCTGCCATGATGATGCGGCATCGCCTGGTCGGAGTCGCCTGAGGACTGGTCCCCATCGCCATCGCTGTGGATCACGCCCGAACATTCCACCAGCGACGCACCGGAAATCTCGCGCGCATGCACCGTGGCGGTCGTGATCAACGACGCGACCAGCAGGCACAGGATCAGGATGGCGCGATGCAGCATGTCGCCCGCCTTAGACGTTCGGCTTCATGCTGTCACCCTCAAGCGCGACCGGGGCCTGCGCCCGCGACGGGGGATGATTGCATCGGATCACCGCCCAGCCGTTTCGTCGTTGCGGCGAAAGGAGCCAAAATGGTGGTTTAATCGTTGTTAACAAAAGAAATTTTTCGCACTTGGTTCAAGCCGCTGATATTCACGGATCAGCAGCGGAAGGAAGGGGACGCGTGGCGAACATCCTGGTTGCCGATGATGACGATCTGTTGGGAGAGCTGGTGCGATTCAAGCTGGAGGCTGCGGGCCATGCCGTAACGATCCGGCAGGACGGCGCGTCGGCCTTGGAAGCGCTTCGGCGCGGCGACTATGACCTGATGGTTCTGGACGCGATGATGCCGGTGATGTCCGGTCCCGACGTGCTGCGCGCCATCACGACGGAGCGGCCGCATTTGCCCGTGGTCATGCTGACGTCGCGCAAGGCGCAATCCGACGTGCTTTCCGCGTTGACCGCCGGCGCGCGCGATTATCTGACCAAGCCGTTCATTCCCGATGAGCTGGTGGTGCGCGTGAATGCGATCCTCAAGTCGCTTGGGTCTGTTCGGTGAGGGCGCTGATGGCGTGCGCAACGGCGCTTTCCCTGATGCCGGCCGCCCCATCGGTCGCCGCCACGCCCTCGCGCGATGCGCAACTGAGCCAGGCGCGCGCGGCATTGGCGCGGCAGGATAATTCCATGGCGATCCGGCTGCTGGAACAGGCGAACGGGGCCTTCCCCGACGACGCCGAGATATTGCGTCTGCTGGGAAGCGCCTATGCCTTCGATCAGCGCTTTCCCGCCTCCATCCTGACATTACGGCGCGCGCAGGCACTCGCGCCGCAGGACCTTGACGTGCGCGCGGCGCTCGCGCGCGCCTATCTCTGGTCGGGCGATCGCACTGCGGCGGCGCGGGAAGTGGAGGCGCTGGAGCAACGCGCGCCCGGCAATGCCGACGCGGCGGCTATCCGCCAGCAGTTGCGCGCCGACGTGCCATCGGGGGCTGTGGACAGGCGCCGTTTCGGGATCGCCGCGGCTCAGGGCTTTTCCCACGTCTCCTTCGCCAACCGGCCGGGCCGGACCTGGTCGGACACGACGGTCGCGATATTCGGCCAGCTGGCGCCGGCCACCGCGCTCGCGCTGGCGGCCGAGCGGGAGGATCGCCGCACGGCCGTGGATACCAGGCTGGAACTGCGGCTGGACCAGGGCCTGGGGCCGCATGTCCGCACCTTCGTCGCTTTCGCCACGACCCCACACGCCGATTTCCGGGAGAAATGGGGCGTGACGGGCGGTGTGGAAGCGGACGTGACCTCCTTCGCGACGCTGCTCGCCGATCTGCGCCATGCCGAATATCGGGATGCCTCGGTCACGGCCTTCCTGCCCGGTCTGCGTCTGCGCGCCCGAAGGCTCGGCCTGGACGCCACGCTGCGCATGATCAATCTGTGGGATGAGCAGGGCACGCATCGATCGGGCGTGTCGGGCAGGATCGAGCAGGCCTTGGCTGGTGGCGCGACGCTCTATGCCGGCGCGGCGACCTATCCCGATACCGAAGCGGGCATCACCCGGCAGGTCCATTCTGTCTTCGCGGGCGGGACCGTCCCGCTGTCGGAGAAAGTCACGCTGCGGGCCGGTCTCGATTATGACCGCCGCCGCGCGACCTACAGGCGCAAGGGCGCGTCCCTTGGCGTGCAGTTCAGGTTCTGATCGATGTGGGGCGTTCCCATCGCCGACCATGTGGCGCGGATCGCCATTTTCGTTTCGGTCTATGGCGCGCTCGCCATGGCGGCCCTGCTGCTGTTCCTGGTGATGCGCCGTGATCGCAAGGAACGCGCAAGCGTCGCCGCGGCGGAGCTGATCCGTTCCCTGACGCGTGAGATCATGGGCGAGGGCGTGGCGCCTGGCCCTGCTTTCCTGCAGGCGCGACAGGCCGAGAGGCTGGCGGCGATCGCTCATCTGATCCAGCTGGTGCGCGGCGAGGAGCGCGAGCGCCTGGTCGCTCTGGCGGAAGAACAGGGCCTGCTGCGCCACGCACTCCGGCGCGCACGGCGATCGAGTCCGCGTCAGCAGATCGAGGCGCTTCGGTTGCTCGGCGGCATTGGCGGGCGGCACGCGATCGACACGCTGTACGCCGTGCTGCGCGAAGATCGCAGCCTGACCACGCGGCTGGAGGCCGCGTCGCTGCTCGCCCGGCTCGACGCCTTGCCCGAGCCTGAGGAACTGATCATCCATTTGTCCCTGCGCAGCGCCCGCATCACGCCTTTGCATCGCACCCTGTTCAGGCTGCTGGCCGTCAGCCACCCTGCCGAATTGTTCACCCTGGCCCGGTCGAGCGAATTGCCCCCGGCCGTCCGCGCGCTGGTCATCGACGCGCTCGGCTGGACCGAGGATTATTCGGCGCTCCCCCTGCTCGCGGCCGCATCGGAAGATCGCCATCCGCCGGTTCGCCTTGCCGCGCTCGATTCGGCGGCCAAGCTCGGCCACCCCGGCAGCGCGGGCTGGATCCTGCCGCTGCTGGACGATCCCGAACCGCCCGTCCGCGCGCGCGCCATCCGCACCTGCCAGACGATGCAACTGAGGAACGGGCTGCCGGCCATCCATGCGCTTCGCGGCGATCCATCGCCCTGGGTGCGTCTGCGCGCCCAGCAGGCCGAACAGGTGTTGCGAATAAGCTGATGCGCACCGACCAGCTTCTCACGATCCTCGGCCATATCGGCGTCGGCGCGCTGATCATGATGGGCATTCTGTGTTTCCTGGTGGTGGCGGTCCGCAATCTCGTCTCCACCATCCAGCTGCTGCTCGCCGCCCGCGTCTTCGCCACGCGTATCAAGCCCGCGCGCCGTTCCTACGACCTGTGGTCGCGCTATGCGGACCTCGCCTTGCCGGTGTCGGTGATCGCGCCCTGTTACAATGAGGAACTGTCGATCGCCGACAGCGTGCGCGCCTTGCTGGCGCTCGAATATCCCGATCATGAAGTCATATTGGTGAATGACGGGTCCAGCGACAGCACGCTGGCCGTGCTGATTGAGGAGTTCGAACTGCAGCCGATCGAGCGCGAGCAATTGGCGACGCTGCAGAAGACCCGCATTCTCGGCATCTACGGTTCGGCGCGCTATGCCAATCTGATCCTGATCGACAAGGAAAATGGGCGGAAGGCCGATGCCGTCAATGCCGGCCTTGGCTTTGCGGCGGCGCCGCTGGTGTGCGTGATCGACGCCGATTCCATCATAGAGCCCGACGGGCTGCTGCGCGCGGCCGAGCCGTTCATGATCGATGACGGATCGCTGCTGGCGGTGGGGGGCGCGATCCGCATCGCCAACGGCTCGATCGTGGAAGGCGGGCATGTGCGCCAGATCCGGCTGCCGCGAAGCTGGCTGCCCCGCTACCAGATATTGGAATATCTGCGCGCCTTCCTCACCGCCCGTATCGCCAATGCGCGGCTCGACATGCTGATGCTCATTTCCGGCGCGTTCGGCATGTTCCGCCGGGCGCCGCTGGTGGAGATTGGCGGCTATCGCCACGACACGGTGGGTGAGGATCTGGAGGTCGTCACCCGCATCCATCGCCGCATGCGGGAGGCGGGGCGGCCCTATCGCGTCGCCTTCGTGCCCGAAGTGGTCTGCTGGACCGACGCGCCGGAGACCTGGCGCGGCCTCCGCAACCAGCGCGCGCGCTGGGAACAGGGTGCGCTGGAAACGATCGTCGAACATCGCCGCATGCTGTGCAACCCGCGCTACGGCCGCATCGGGCTGGTGGGCATGCCGCTGCTCATCATCGAGGATGTGCTGGGCCCTCCTTGCGAACTGTTCGGCTATCTGCTGATCCCGCTGCTCTACTTCATGGGGGTGGGATCGGCGACGACGATGCTGGCCTTTTTCTCGCTGACGGTCCTGTTCGGCACCGCGATCAGCCTGGGCACGCTGGCGCTGGAGGAGGTGCAATTGCGGCGCACCCCCAGCGCGCGCGATCTGCTGATGATCGGCATTGCCGCCGTGGTCGAGAATTTCGGCTATCGGCAGGTCAATCTGGCCTTCCGCCTCTATGGCATGTGGCGTTTCTTTCGCAAGGATACGCGCTGGGCAGCGGCGGGGCGTGTCGGATTTTCGCGGGGGTGATGCGGGCGTTCAGCCTTTGCGCAATTGCGGTCCTGTCCTTGGGTGAAGCCGCTTTCGCGCAGGATCGCATGATCTGGAAGGGACCGGCTCTGGTCGACTGGCGTGAAACGGACAGGCTGGAAATGCATGGCCTTCTGGACGACGGCCAGTTCAAGCCGACATCGGTGGCAAGGTCCGAACCACCGGGACCTGCCGCGCCGCTGCTCGTTCCGATCGACGAAGACATTCTACCCCTGGCGCAGGCACGGGCGTTCGGCGTCGAGGAACGTGTCGACATTCACCGCAGCGACGGCGCCGTCGCCATCGCATGCCGGCCCGGCAATGCCCCCGCGGGCGTGATATTGCATTGGCCCGGCCGGCGTCTTCCGCGCTATTATTCGGGACAATGGCTGTTGGACGGGAACAGCGACAAGCCTGTCGGCCTCTCATCGGTCGCTGCGGGCGACGACGCGCCGGATGCGTCGGCGGCGCGGTGGACCGGCGGCCCGCAGGTGCTTGCGTTGGGGGACGGCCGCGAGCAGGTACTGGTGCTTGCCTGTCCGAAGGAAGGGGCAGTAGCGTCGCTTCAAAGCCTCAGGCTGAGACCGGATCGTGCCGGAGAGGTGCCGATTATATCGCGCGGAACCTGGGTCTGGCATGAGCAGGATTGGAGCGGCGATCCCGCCGGTTTTGCGCGGGCCGCTTCGGCGGCTGGCTGGAGTGAACTCGCGATCCAGCTGCCTGCTGTCCCCGGACGGGCGCTGGCGCAGCTTGCGCGGGCGCTTGGCGACAAGGGAATCGCCTTGCGCATTCTGGATGGAGATCCAGCCATGGCAACGACCGAAGGGCTGGATGCGGCGCTGGTCAGATTGAAGCTTTTGCGGCGCTGGTGGGACAGTCGCGTGGGGCAGGGCAGGTTGCCCATGCTCGAACTCGACATCGAACCCTATGGCCAGCCCGGTTTCGCATCCGATCCGGCGGGAGGATGGCAGGGCTGGGCCAGGGCGATCACGACGCTGGCTCAGGCCTGGGGGGCGCCCGTAGCGGCCGACGTGCCCTGGTGGATGGTGCAATCGCCGGAGGGGACTGCCGCGCTCCGGGCGGCTCGGGCGTCGCTGCACGAGGTCATCGTCATGGCCTATCGCACCGACCCGCAACTGATCCTGGATGCGGCGGAACCATGGCTGTCGATCACCGGTCTGCCGATTCAGGTGGCGATCGAGACCGGTCCTGTCGTCGCCGAGGTGACGCGTATCTATCGCCGGGCATCGCGCGGCACGCTGCGCGTCGGGGATGATGGCGTCGCTCTGCTCGCCGTAACGGCTGCGGCGGAGCGGAATGATGCCATGTTCGACCTTGTAGACGAAAGCGTGACCGATCCCCGCCGCGTGAGTTTCCATGGAGTGCCGGGCCTCGCCCGACAGGTGGAGGAGCGCCTCCTGCCGCTTCTTGCCGGCTGGCCCGGCTTCGCAGGCTTTCGGGTCCACGGTTGGCGCCCGCCGTCATAAAGCCAAAAATTGTACATGATGCAGATTAGTCTGCAGGGTCTGGCACCATTCCTATGTCATTGTTGATACAGGATGATTGGTTTCGGTTCCGTAATTCTTTATCTGGATCAAGGCTTTGCGCCCTTGTCATGACCTTCGGGGCATGACCTAATCGCTGACGCAGGCATTTGCCCGCATTGCGACCCAAACCTCCCCGCCTCCCTTCTGTGAGGCGGGGGTTTTTGGGGGAGCTTCCCTCACTTGATCCCGCTAAACGGACGGGTCGTCGCAGCCCCCTTCTGCTGTGCCGGGCGCATCTGCAGGGGGACGGCTCCCCCCTCCTTCATAAAGATCAACCCGCGTGATGAAACTGCCCCGGTTCTTTTCGTCCTCTGCCTGCGACATGGCCATTGATCTGGGCACCGTGAACACGGTCATCTATGTCCGGGAACGGGGCATCGTCCTCAATGAACCGTCCGTCATCGCCATCGAAACGCGCGATGGCGTGCGGCGCGTGAAGGTCGTCGGCAATGACGCGAAGCTGATGATGGGCAAGACGCCCGCCAATATCCAGGCGATCCGTCCGCTGCGCGACGGCGTGATCGCGGACATCGACGTAGCCGAGCAGATGATAAAGCATTTCATCGACAAGGCGCTGAACGGCAGCCGCTTTGGCCGGCGCCATGAGGTGGTGATCTGTGTTCCTTCGGGATCGACCATGGTCGAACGCCGGGCGTTGAGAGATGCGGCGGCCAATGCGGGCGCGGCGCATGTCCAATTGATCGAGGAACCGATGGCGGCCGCGATCGGCGCCGACCTGCCTGTCACCGAGCCGCGCGGCGCGATGGTCGTCGATATTGGCGGCGGCACGACCGAAGTCGCCGTGCTGTCGCTCCGCGGCATAGCCTACAGCAATTCGGCCCGCGTCGGGGGAGACCGGCTGGACGACGCGATCGCCTCCCACATCCGCCGCACCCATAATCTGATGATCGGCGAGGCCACGTCGGAGCGGGTGAAGTGCGAACTGGGTGCGGCGACGCCTCCGGACGGCGAGGGGCGCCGGCTGGTCGTCAAGGGGCGCGATCTGGTCAACGGTCGCCCGGCGGAAATGACGATCAGCGAAAGCGAGATCGCCGATGCGCTGGTGGAACCTGTGGGACAGATCAAGATGGCGGTGATGACGGCGCTTGAGCAGACCGCGCCCGAACTGTCGGCCGACATCATCGAAGAGGGCATCACGCTGACTGGCGGGGGTGCTTTGCTGCGCCGCCTCGATGAAGCGTTGATGGATGCGACCGGCCTGCCGGTGAAGATCGCAGACCAGCCGCTGATCTGCGTCGCCATGGGGGCCGGCAAGGCTTTGGAAGACCCTGCTTTTCAAGGCGTCCTGCGGATATCCTGATAGGGTGCCAGCGCCAGCAACTGGCTCTGGTTGACGCGACCAGGGACATGCCGGGGCAGCCTTAGCCGTTCGGCTGAAAATTCATATAATTGACGGAAGATTTGGTGGACTAGTCGCTTCCATGCGATCGGCAATGGCGATTGAGGGAAAAGATCCGCAGAAAGCGGAGGCACAGCCTGGCTTTCTTGCACCAGCGGCCGTGGACCTGCGGGCCGCGCAGTCTCACCTCCGGGCCGGCTACGGTGAAGGCGGTGCTGCCGGATACGGAACCGGGATCCTGGGGTGGCACAGGGTCGGCTTTTACGGGCAGGTTGTCGAACGGCGAGATCATGAAATCAGGCATCGACCATTCCAGGCGCCGGAGCTGACTGGGCGGCGAGGCCCCATGTTGCCTGATCGCCGCAATGGGCATTGGCCCAAGCCGCCCGTGGAGATTTCTTGGATAGCATTAAGCATATATGCAATTTCAGATTGAATCATTAAAGATAGATATTTGATGTATTAAACATCATGGAGCATTTATGATCACGTCGCAGCAGATGCGGGCCGCACGCGCCCTTCTGGGGCTCGACCAGCGCCAACTCGCCGAACTGGCCGGCCTGTCGCTTCCCACGATCCAGCGCATGGAAGCATCGGATGGGCAGGTTCGCGGGGTGGTCGACACTCTGGTCAAGGTCATTACCGCGCTTGAAAATGCCGGCATCGAGCTTTTGGGTGAGAATGCCTCCAGTATTGGCGTCGGTCGCGGCGTGCGGTTACGCGAAACTGTTACCGGCAAGGCGCGGCAGCCATTAGCTTCGATGCTTTACGACAAGGCACCGACGGAGGACGCCGGGCAGTGAGGGCAACCTCTTATACGCCCAAGCTGATCACCGTGCTGCGGGAAGGCTATTCATTCTCTGCCTTTCGCGCCGATGCGATAGCGGGCCTCACCGTTGCCATCGTCGCGCTGCCGCTCGCCATGGCGCTTGGCATCGCGAGCGGCGCCTCGCCGGACAAGGGGCTCATCACAGCCGTCGTCGCGGGCTTCCTGATTTCGACGCTTGGCGGTTCACGGGTCCAGGTCGGTGGACCTACCGGCGCCTTCGTGGTCGTGGTGTTCAACGTCATTGCCCAGCATGGCTATGACGGTTTGCTCATCGCGACGCTGCTTGCCGGCCTGATCCTGATTGGTGCGGGTGTCGCCGGGCTGGGGCGTATGATCAAATATATCCCGCACCCCGTGGTCACCGGGTTTACCGCCGGAATCGCGGTCATCATCGCTTCGAGCCAGGTGAAGGATTTCCTCGGATTGTCGATCAAGTCGGTTCCGGCCGACTTCCTGCCGAAGTGGCAGGCCTATTTCGGCGCAATCAGCACCATGCAATGGACGACGGTTGCCATCGGTATAAGCGCGCTCGCCATCATCATCGGCCTGCGCAAGGCTGCACCCCGGCTTCCGGGTTTCCTGATCGCCGTGGTGGCCAGTTCCATAGTCGTCGCGCTGCTGAAATTGCCGGTCGATACCATCGGCTCGCGCTTCCCGCATATCCCGGCGGGGCTGCCGATGCCTGCGCTGCCGGCCTTTTCGTTGGTCAAGGTCAACGAGGTTCTGCCCTCCGCGTTCACCATTGCTTTCCTTGCCGGAATCGAAGCATTGCTCTCGGCCGTGGTCGCCGATGGCATGGCCGGAACGCGCCATCGGTCCAATCAGGAACTGATCGGACAGGGCATCGCCAATGTAAGTTCCGCGCTGTTCGGCGGCCTGCCGGCAACCGGTGCCATCGCGCGAACGGCAACCAATATCCGCTCGGGTGGACGAACCCCCGTTGCCGGCATGATGCACGCGGTCTTTTTGCTGCTCTTCATCCTCTTCGCCACCGATCTCATGGCCTATGTGCCGATGGCTGCGCTTGCCGCAATCCTGTTCATGGTGGCCTGGGGCATGAGCGAGTATGAGCGATTCCTCGCGCTGCTGCGGATGCCGGGCAGCGACCGGGCGGTCCTCCTGCTGACTTTCGGCCTGACTGTACTGGTCGATCTGACCGTCGCGATCGGGGTGGGCGTGACGCTGGCCTCGCTCCTGTTCATGGCGCGGATGGCCGAGACGGTTGAGGTCGATGCGGGCATCACGAACGATCCCGACCTTGATGGCGAGGACATGCACCAGCGCGATGCATTGCCGTCGGGCGTCGAGGTGTTCCGGATCAACGGCCCCTTCTTCTTCGGCGTGGCAGGCGAACTGCTCGATACGCTGCGCCGGCTTGGCGAACCGCCGAAGGTCATCATCCTGCGGATGCGTCTTGTGCCGCTGCTCGATGCGAGCGGCGTGCAGGCGCTGGAGGAATTTGTCGAACAAGCCCGTATCGGG
>DATFDS010000015.1:0-5521 GCA_035251955.1 Sphingobium sp.
GCGGGCAGGCCCGGCACGACCGTCGCCATGACCGATGCGATGCCGAGCGCCGCGACCGGCGGAAACAGCACATTGTTGAAGACATTGACGCCGAGCATGACGAAGCCCGCCATCGGCCCCAGCGTCTGCGCCACCGCGACATATTCGCCGCCCGCGACCGGCCAGGCGGAGGAGAGTTCGGCATAGATGAAGGCGGTGGTGACGCAGATCAGGCTGGCGAGGATCATCGCCCAGATCGCGCCGGTCCCGGCCTCCTGCAACATGCCGGGAATGATGACGAAGACCGAGGATGCCGGGGTGGTCGCGGACAGCGTCAGGAACAGCACGCCCATGACGCCCAGGCTGCGCGCCAGGGCGGGCGGCTTGTCCGGCAACATCTGATCATCGAGCATATGCGTCCCCCTCGCCCTTACATCGAAGGTTGGAAGCGAGGGCAAGCCCTGATCAGCGCGAAGCTCGTGCGTTCAAGCGCGACGTGCTCCTGCGCAGGCAGGAGCCCAGTTCGGACGGCAGGACTGGGTTCCTGCCTACGCAGGAACACGGTGTTGTGAAAGGTGAACGCTTACGCCTTCGCCTGCGGCTCCACCACGCGGACATGCAGCTCGCGCAGCTGCTTGAACTCGGCTGCCGAAGGCGCGCCCATCAGCAGATCCTCCGCGCGCTGGTTCATCGGGAACAACGTGATTTCGCGCAGATTCTGCGCGCCGCACAGCAGCATCACGATCCGGTCCACACCGGCGGCCATGCCACCGTGCGGCGGCGCGCCATATTGGAAGGCGCGATAGAGGCCGCCGAACCGCTCCTCCACATCCTGTTGCGACAGGCCGACCTTCTCGAACGCCTTGACCATCAGCTCGGGCGACTGGTTGCGGATCGAGCCCGAGGCGATCTCATAGCCGTTGCAGACCATATCATATTGATAGGCCTTGAGGCTCAACGGGTCCTGGCTCTCCAGCGCATCCATCCCGCCCTGCGGCATGGAGAAGGGGTTGTGCGCGAAGTCGATGGACTTCGTTTCCTCGTCATATTCGTAGAAGGGGAAGTCGACGATCCAGCACAGTTCGAAGCGATCCTTGTCGATCAGGTCGAGCTGTTCGCCCACGCGGATGCGCGCCAGACCCGCCAGCTTGGCCGCCTGCGATTCCTTGCCCGCCGCGAAGAACACGCCGTCATTCGGCCCCAGGCCCAGCGCGTCGATCAGCTGCGCCGTCCGCTCCTCGCCATGATTCTTGGCGATGGGACCGCCGGGCACGCCGTCCTTGATGTTAATATAGCCGAGACCTGAATAGCCCTCGGCCCGCGCCCAATTGTTCATCTCGTCGAAGAACTTCCGGCTCCCCGCGCCCGCACCCGGCGCCGGGATCGCGCGGATCACGCTGCCGCTTTCCACCAGACTGGCGAAGATGCCGAAACCTGACCCCACAAAATGCTCGGTCACGTCGGTGATGACGATCGGGTTGCGCAGGTCGGGCTTGTCCGACCCATATTTCAGCATCGCCTCGGCATGCGGGATGCGCGGGAAGCTGCCCGCCGGCGTCACCGGCTTGCCCTCGGCGAACTGCTCGAACACCTGGGCGATCACCGGCTCCATCGTGTTCCACACATCTTCCTGCGTGACGAAGCTCATTTCCAGGTCAAGCTGGTAGAATTCGCCCGGCAGGCGGTCGGCGCGCGGATCCTCGTCGCGGAAGCAGGGCGCGATCTGGAAATAGCGGTCGAAGCCCGCAACCATCAGCAGCTGCTTATATTGCTGCGGCGCCTGCGGCAGGGCGTAGAATTTCCCCGCATGGATGCGGCTCGGCACCAGAAAGTCGCGCGCGCCTTCAGGGCTGCTCGCGGTCAGGATCGGCGTCGAATATTCGGTGAAGCCGATCCCCTCCATGCGGCGGCGCATGTCGGAAATGATCTTCGTCCGCTTGACGATGTTCGCGTGCAGCGTCTCGCGGCGCAGGTCGAGGAAGCGGTAACGCAGGCGGATGTCCTCGGGATAGTCCTGCTCGCCGGCCACCGGCAGCGGCAGGTCGGCGGCGGCGGACAGCAGCACCGCGTCCTCCGCCCGGATCTCGATCGCGCCGGTCGGCAGGTTCGGGTTGACCGCTTCGGGCGCGCGGGCGACGACCTTGCCCGTCACCGTCACGACGCTTTCCGCGCGCAGCGACTCGATCACCTTAAACACCGGCCCGTCGACCTCGGTGACGATCTGCACCATGCCATAATGGTCGCGCAGGTCGATGAACACCAGGTCGCCATGGTCGCGCTTGCGATGGACCCAGCCCGACACGCGCACCACATTACCGACCTCCGCCGTGGTAAGGGCGCCGCAAGTGTGGGTGCGATAGGCGTGCATGGCGTTTTGGTCTTTCAGATTCGTTTTACGGAAATGACAAATTGTTGCAGCCCCGCTATGGGCGGTCTTGTCAAGCATTGACGAGCCCGCCGGGGCGCGGGCCAGCCCATAATAAGATCGAAGACCATATGCAAATCCATCCGCTGATTACCGACAGCAAGACTCTCGCTTCCTTCTGCGCCCGGATCGCCCAATCACCTTACATCGCGGTTGATACCGAGTTCATGCGCGAAAACAGTTATTGGCCCGACCTCTGCCTGGTACAGGTGGCCGACGAGAACGAGGCCGCCGCCATCGATCCCAAGGCGCCGGGCCTCGACCTTACGCCCCTGCTCGACCTGATGGTCGATAATGAGGATGTGCTGAAGGTCTTCCATGCCGGCGGGCAGGACCTCGAAATCATCTACAACCTCACCGGCAAGACGCCGCACCCGATGTTCGACACGCAGATCGCGGCGATGGCGCTCGGCCTCGGCGAACAGATCGGCTACGGCAATCTGGTCGACGCCTGGCTGGGGGTCCAGCTCGACAAGGGCGCCCGCTTCACCGACTGGGGACGCCGCCCGCTCGACAAGCGGCAGATCGATTATGCCATCGGCGACGTCACCTATCTCATCCAGATTTTCCCCAAGATGCTGGAGGAGTTGAAGCGCACCGGCCGGGGCGACTGGCTCGACCAGGAAATGGAACGGGTCTGCGATCCGGAAAATTATGTGAACGAACCCGAAGAAGCGTGGAAGCGCGTCCGTATCGCCAGCCGCAAGGCCGATGTGCTCGGTCGCCTCAAGGCACTCGCCGCCTGGCGCGAGATCGAAGCGCAGGACAAGAACTTGCCCCGCGGGCGTATCGTCAAGGATGAGACGCTGGCCGACATCGCCAGCCACCCGCCGCGTTCCCAGGAGGACCTCGGCAAGGTGCGCGGCCTGTCCGCCACGTGGAAAACGAACGATATCGGCGCCCGGCTAATGCTGGCGATCGCCAACCACAAGCCGCTGGACAAGGAGGAGATGCCCGAGCGCGATCCCAAGCGTCCTGGCCTGGGCAAGGACGGCGCCCTCGTCGCCGACCTGTTGAAGCTCCTCCTCAAGATCCGCTCGCGCGACATCAATGTCGCGGCGCGGCTGATCGCCCGCAGCGACGATATCGACGCGCTGGCGGCGGGCGTGCGCGAGGACCTGTCGATCCTCGAAGGCTGGCGCTATGAACAATTCGGCCGCGACGCTGTCGACCTGGTCGAAGGCCGTCTCGCCTTCGCGGTCAAGGGCGGGCGGCTCAAGATGACCCGAACGGAATAGGGACTTCACGCGATGCGGAAGGCTGCGCTCACCCTTCTCCCCCTGCTGGCGGCCTGCGCCGGCACGAATGGTCCCGCCACACCGTCCACTGCCGTCGACGGTCCGTGCAGGAATGGCGGCTTGGATGGTTTCATCGGCCAGACCGCCAGCGCAGAACTCGGCACGCAGTTGCTGAAGGCTTCAGGCGCCCGCACCCTGCGCTGGGGCACGCCCGGCATGGCGATGACCATGGACTTCCGCCCCGACCGGCTGACCGTCAGCTATGATGACAAGATGGTGATCACCTCGGCCCGCTGCGGATAGCGACGATTTCGGGTGGTTTTCAGCCATTAGCCCCTCCCCTTCAGGTTCAAACGAGGCGCGTGACTCGTTTGAAGGGTTGGGGTGGGGGCGAGCAAAGCGAGCTTCTGCCTTGGTTCTGTAAGAGCGCCGCTATCGCGGCGACCCACCCCCGTCCCCTCCCTTGAAAGGGAGGGGTGATTTGAGGTCGCTCCTGGCCGAAAGCCCCTGCTCCCTTCAACATTCCAGCCCGATCAGCGAGCCGCTGCCGATCCGATCGACATAGCGCTTCCCGTCGATCTCCAGCCAATCCGGCGTCACTTCCAGCCGGCGGCCCCGGATGGTCGTGCGCAGATGCTCCACCGCGATGCGGCTGCGCGACACGATCCGCAAGATCGCCAGCCCGTCGCCGCGCGCCGCCATGATGCTGTAGCGGTCCCCGCGTAGCAGGAATTGCCAACTGCCATTGGTCGGCAGCCATTCATTGCCGTCGATCACCTGTTCCGGCATCCCGTCCGGCCCGCCCATGCGCAGGCTGATGCGTGTGGCGCCATTGCCGCGCCGGGGCGGCGCAAAGATCAGGATCGGCTCGCCCTCCAGCGTCAGCGGAATCGGCGTATCGCGCAGCAACCGCGATCCGCCTACGATCAGGGTCGGCAGTTCAGGCGAGAAAGGCAGCCTGTCGCGCGCGAAATGCCGCTGCCGCACCACCGGATTGGTATGGAAACTGTGCACCTGGGTCGGGGTGAGCCGTCCTTCCTCCACCAATCCATGGCAGGTCGGGCAGAGCAGGGTCGCTCCATCCCCATCCGGCAGGCGCAGATAGCGGTAGATCGTAACCCCGCATCGCACGCAGGCGAAGCCGCAGGATTGCCGGATATCCTCGCGCTGCTGCGCTGAAAGCTGCGGAAGCGGCGGCATCACTGGCAGACCCATGGACGGTGATCCCCTGTAACCGCCGTCCGCGCGATTGCGTCCGGCGTTACCCCGTGGCGTCCTTTCCATGGGACGGGCTCTATGAGGCCCTTCGACTTGCCATCGTTGGAAAAAATCCGCCCAAGTCAAGAGGGCAGATGGATAGCCTAACGCTGCGGCAGCAGATCGACGTTGCGCGAAGCGGCGATGTCGCGGATGCGCCCCGGCCGCGGCATCGACTTGATCGCGATCTCGGCCATGTCCCCGGCGCTGAAAAGCTCGATATTGCCAACGTCGAAGATGCGCTGGCCCAGCGACTGGGTGATGCGCACGCTGCGGATGCTCGACAACGCGATTTCGGTCCGCTGCTTCGACAGCAGCCCCCGCTCCAGCAGCACCTCCCGGTCCGACAGCGCCAACCGCTCACCCTTGTTCATGATCCACCAGATGCCGATGGCCAGGATGCCGACGACGGAGATCAGCAGCAGCAGGAACAGAAAAGGATGCGCCCGAAACATCGCGGGATGTTCGTCATACAGCCAGCCCGTGCCCATCTCGCCTCCTGTCCATAACTGCCGGCATTGACCATGGAAGCCGCGCAAGCGTCAAGATGCCTGGCGCACCAGGCCATGGTTGCACCCCCTCAGCCGCCATGTTATTACATCTGTATGAACACACCGCTCAA
>DATFDS010000016.1:0-3623 GCA_035251955.1 Sphingobium sp.
GAAGCGCAGGCTCGTCACGTCATTGTTATTGCGTGGCGAGAAAACCGCCGGCACCGGGTTGAGCCCGGTCGACCCAAGCTGGAACCGGTCGAGATTATAGCCGCCCGCCTTATAGCCCTTCGAATAGCTGCCATAGACCAGCAGTTCGTCGATCGGCTTCCACGACAGGACAGCGGTGCCGGAAAATTCCCCATTGCTGATCTTGTCGTTGAGCTTGAGCGCATTCAGGCCTCTCGAGGAGTTACCGAGACAGCCCAGCGTCAGGATGCCGCCAGCCAAGGTCGCCGCCTGTCCCAAAGCGGGGGTGGTGGCCAAGGTCGGCAGGCTGCTGCCTTGGAGCAGCTGACATATCTGATTGTTGTTGTCGAAATCCGCCGTGAAACGCTTGCTTTCATGCGTGTAGCGGAGCCCCAAGGTCAGATCGAGCTGCTTGGTGATATGCACGATATTATGCGTGAACAGCGCCCAATTCTCGCTCTTCTGATGATAGAGCGAGGCAACGTCACCCGTGCCGGACGGGATCGACGCCAGTGCGCCCAGCCCAGCGCCTAGACCACCCGAAATTGCGTCGGCTTGGGGTCCCGGAACACCGCCCTGGCGAAGGGCGGCATTCAAAGTCGCCTGCGTGCCGGCGATCAACTGTGCGGTGTTCGCGCCACTTCCACAGGCGCTCCACACTGCTGCTGGAAAATTGTTGCTCGGGTTCACGCTCGCCCCCGCCATCAGACGACAGGCGGCAAAGCGCCCATAGTCGCGGCCGAAGACAATATTATCCTCCAGCGTCAGCTTCTCATGCGCATAATAGCCGCCGACCAGCCAGTCGAGCACATCGCCAAAGGCCGAGCCCTGCGCCCGCAACTCCTGCGTGAAGGTGCGGAACTGGCGATAGGTGTTGGGATCCCGATAGAGCAGGTCCGCGCCGCTATAGTCATAATCGCCATAATCCTGGCTCTTATAATCGCGATAGGCGGTGATGCTGGTCAGCTTGGCGCCACCGAGGTCATAATTCACCTCGCCCGAAACGCCCCAATCCTTGACCTTGCTCACATAGTCGCGGCCCGCCGTGATGGTCAGGTTGCGGTCATAGGGATCGGCCGCGAAGACACTCCCCTGCCCCGCCAGGATCGCCGCGATGCGGTTGAAGGGTGCAATCGTATAGCCGCCGCCCGTCGCCGGCCGCCGCTCGCGCGTTTCGATATAGGCCGCGCCGCAGCAGCTTTCGTCGCGGTGGGTATAATCGCCGATCAGGCGGATGGAGAGCGCGTCATTGGGTTCGAACAGCGCCTGCCCGCGCAGGAAATAGCGGTCGCGGTCGTTGGTCTCGCCCACCTTGTGGCCGGCGGTATCGACCAGGTCGAAAAAGCCGTCGCGCTTCGACCAGACGCCGTCCAGGCTGAGCGCCAGCTGATCGCTGACCGGGCCGGTGATGCGCCCGGCGAGACGCCAATAATCATAATTGCCGTAGGTGACCTCGGCCTTGCCGGCCAGCTTGAACTCGGGCGCCTTGCTGATGATGTTGATGAGGCCCGCCGAAGCATTGCGGCCGAACAGCGTACCCTGCGGCCCGCGCAGCACCTCGACCCGCTCGATTTCGCCCAGTTCGTTGAGGCCCGCACCGGTGCGCGAGCGATAGACGCCGTCGATGAACAGCGCGACCGAGCTTTCCAGGCCCGGATTGTCGCCCACCGTACCGATGCCGCGCACACGCGCCGACGCATTGGCTTCCGATCCGGTCGAGGAGACCAGCAGCGAAGGCGCCAGCTGGTTGAGGCTGCGAATGTCGCTGGCGCCGCTATTTTGCATCGCCTGCGCGCTGACGGCGGAAACGGCGATGGGCACGTCGGACAGGGGGCTGGCACGCCGCGTCGCCGTGACGATGATGACAGCGCCATCGTCGGCCGTTGCGCCCTGCGCTGCGCTTTCCTGCGCATGGACAGCCGGGATCGCGCCCACCAGTGCCATCACGCCTGCGGACAAACGCCAGAAATTTTTCCGATTCATTTAGGACCCTTTCCTCGCCTGCACCGCATGGTTTTCCCATGTCGATCTTATGTTGCGATTATGCGGACACAGAAAGCCTAAGGCAAGCGAGCCTTGGTTTTCCAATCCGTTGCGACCGATATCTGTTGTGATTTTCATGTCCCGTTGCCTAACGGCAACAGCTTAAATTCCCGTTTCCGTAGCGTGTCCGTTACGAAAGTGGAAAGCGCAGCAGGCGGTCCGCGACCGGCACCAATGCCATCGCACCGGGCCCCACGGCGCGCCGGATTTCGCCATGGCCGGCATCCAGTCCGCCGGTCAGCGCCCCCAGCGCCGGCAGGATCAGCTTCGACGCCGATCCGACGAAGCAGCGCCGCGACACATGCCGCCCGCGCATCGACAGGCGGAATTTCGGATGGAAATGGCCGGAGATTTCCGGGCGCGGGTCCTGGGGGTCGGCTTCATGCCGCAGCCAGATGCCGTCGACCTCGGCTTCCGCGAGACGCCGGCCGCCCGGCATGGACGCCATGCCGGCATCATGATTGCCTGTGATCCACAGCCAGTCGAGCCGCCCGGTCAGCGCCTGCAGCCGCGCGCGCGTCGCCGGATCGAGCCGCATGGCCCCGTCGGCATCATGGAAACTGTCGCCCAGCGACCAGACCGCCCGCGCGCCGGTCCGCGCCACAAGCGCCTCGATCATGTCGAGTGTCGCCTGGCTGTCATGGGGCGGCAGGAACTGGCCGAAACGCCCGAACCAGCTCGCCTTTTCGAAATGCAGATCGGCCACCAGCAGCGCGCCGCGCGCCGGCCAGAACAAAGCCGCCTCGGGCAACGCCAGGAAATCATGACCCGCGAACGAAAGGGGAACCATGGCCCGCCTATGCGCGCTTGGCCGGCGGCTTTCAAGAGGGGGATGAAAGCGCTATGGGGCGCGGCATGGCTTCGCCCTTCACCATCGCCGCGCTCTACCGCTTCGCCTCGTTCGACGATCCCGGAGCGCTGGCAGCCGACCTGCGTTCGCTTTGCGCGACGCTCGGCACCTGCGGCACGCTGATTTTGGCGAAGGAGGGGATCAACGGGACGGTCGCTGGCAGCAAGGCCGCGATTGGCGCGCTGGTCGACCATATCCGCACGCTGCCCGGCTGCGCCGAACTGGACGTCAAATATGCGCAGGCACAGGAAGCGCCGTTCGCCCGGATGAAGGTGAAGGTGAAGCGCGAGATCGTCACGCTGGGTGCTGGCGATCTCGATCCGGCAAACGCAGCCGGCCAATATCTCGACCCGACCGAATGGAACGCGTTGATCGCCGACCCCGACACGATCGTCATAGATACGCGCAACGCCTATGAGGTTGCCGTCGGCAGCTTCGACCGCGCGATTGATCCCGGCACGCGATCCTTCCGCGAATTTCCCGCCTGGTTCGACAGCTTCGCAGAGCAGCTGCGCGGACAGGGCCGCAGCCCCAAGATCGCGATGTTCTGCACGGGCGGGATACGCTGCGAAAAATCGACCGCGCTGGTGCGCGCGCGGGGCTTTGACGAGGTCTATCATCTGCGCGGCGGTATATTGCGCTACCTGGAAGAAATGCCCGAGGCGGAGAGCCGCTGGCAGGGCGACTGCTATGTGTTCGACGAGCGGGTCGC
>DATFDS010000017.1:0-26650 GCA_035251955.1 Sphingobium sp.
GTCAGGACCGTGTCGACGATCGCGTCGGCATCCAGCCGCGCATCGGCATATTGTTTTTCGGGCTTGTCCTGATCCTGGAAGATATCGGGCAGGCGCATCGTCCGCAGCTTCAGGCCGGTGTCGATCAGGCCCAGGTCGCTCGCCAGCGTCAGCACATGCGCGCCGAGCCCGCCGATCGCGCCTTCCTCGATCGTTACGGCGACCTCATGGGTGGTCAGCAGGCGGCGGACCATCGCTTCGTCCAGCGGCTTGGCAAAGCGCAGGTCGGCAACCGTGGTCGACAGCCCCTTGGCCTCGAGCGCGTCGGCGGCCTTCAGCGCTTCTTCCAGCCGCGTGCCCAGCGACAGGATCGCGACCTGCCGCCCTTCGCGCACGATCCGGCCCTTGCCGATTTCCAGCCGCTCGGGCGTTTCGGGCAGGGCCAGCCCCACGCCATTGCCGCGCGGATAGCGCAGCGCGATCGGCCCGCCGTCGTGGACTGCGCAGGTGTGCACCATATGCACCAGTTCGGCTTCGTCGGCCGCCGCCATCACCACCATATTGGGCAGGGTGGCGAGATAGGCGATGTCGAAGCTGCCCGCATGGGTAGAGCCATCCGCGCCGACCAATCCCGCGCGGTCGATCGCGAAGCGCACCGGCAGATTCTGGATCGCGACGTCATGGACCACCTGATCATAGGCGCGCTGCAGGAAGGTCGAATAGATGGCGCAGAATGGTCGCATCCCCTGTGCCGCGAGGCCCGCCGCAAAGGTTACGGCATGCTGTTCGGCAATGCCGACGTCGAAGGAGCGGTCGGGGAAAGCCTCGGCAAACTTGTCGAGGCCGGTGCCAGAGGGCATGGCCGCCGTGATTGCGCAGACGGTCTTGTCGCGCTTCGCTTCGGCGATCAACGCCTTTGCAAAGACGCTGGTATAGCTCGGCGGGCCCGGAGGGGCCTTGGCCTGAGCGCCGGTAATGACGTCGAACTTCTGCACGCCATGATATTTGTCCGCCGCCGCTTCGGCCGGGGCATAGCCCTTGCCCTTTTGCGTGACGACATGGATCAGGCACGGCCCTTCGGCGGCGTCGCGGACATTTTCGAGGACCGGGATCAGCTGGTCCAGATTATGCCCGTCGATCGGCCCGACATAATAGAAGCCAAGCTCCTCGAACAGCGTGCCGCCCATCGCCATGCCCCGCGCGAACTCGTCGGTCTTGCGGGCGGCGTTGTGGAGCGGTCGGGGCAGCTTGCGCGCGAAACGGCGGGCAAGGGTGCGCAGGCCGAGAAACTCGCGGCTTGAAACCAGCCGGGCGAGATAGGCCGAAAGGCCACCTACGGGAGGCGCAATCGACATGTCATTGTCGTTCAGGATCACGATCAGCCGATTGCCGGCCTCCCGTGCATTGTTCATCGCCTCATAGGCCATGCCGGCGGACATGGCGCCGTCGCCGATGACGGCGATGCCCTTGCCCGGCTTGTCGGCCAGCTTGTTGGCGACGGCAAAGCCCAGCGCCGCGCTTATCGAGGTCGAACTGTGGGCCGCGCCGAACGGATCATATTCGCTCTCGGCCCGCTTGGTGAAACCGGACAGGCCGCCACCCTGCCGAAGCGTGCGGATGCGGTCGCGCCGGCCGGTCAGAACCTTGTGCGGATAGCATTGATGGCCGACATCCCACACCAGCTTGTCGTTTGGCGTATCGAACACATAATGGATGGCGGTGGTCAGTTCCACCACGCCCAGCCCGGAGCCGAGATGGCCGCCGGTGACGCCGACCGCGGAAATGACTTCCTGCCGCAACTCGTCGGCAAGCTGGCGGAGCTGGTCGGGCTTCAGCGTGCGCAGATCGGCGGGCCATATGACCTGGTCGAGCAGCGGCGTGGACGGGCGATCGTTCATGAAAGACATAGACTCCGTGAGCCGCTAGGCCGTTCCGGGGCAAAGCGCAACGCTTGGGCTTAGAGACTGTTTGGAAATGCGCGGAAGAGCGCATTTCGAGGCCGCACCGGCCCGCTCCCCCACCCGGCTACCCATAAAATACTGCCGTTGGGTGGCCGGATGGGGGAGCGGGCCGGTGCGGCAATCCCCCGAACGGCGGATTTCCAAACGGACTCTTACGCCGTGCACTTGGCGCAGGTCCCCAATATCTCGATTACCGGGCGTTCCGGTCGAAAACCCTCATGCTCGGCCACGGCGCGAACGTCGTTCGTCACCTGATCATCATCGACATGGGTCGCTTCCTTGCAACTGCGGCACACCAGGAAGATGCAGTCATGATGGCAGCCGGGATGCGCGTTGGCGATATAGGCGTTCGCGCTTTCCACCCGCATCGCGATGTTGTTGGCGACGAACAGGTCCAGGATGCGATAGACGCTGTTGGGCGCAACCCGCTTGCCGCGCGCCTTCGACACGGTGTCGGCGATGTCATAGGCCGATGCTGGCCGCTCCTCGGCCGCCAGCGCATCGAAAATGGCCGCGCGCATGGGAGTCCATTGTTCCTGGCTTGCCTCCAGCGTGGCGCGGGCCGCGTCGGCCAGCTTGGCGCCGGTCGGCTCCTGATGATGATGGTGATGCTCGGCCATGGTCTTAATCTATGCTTGGGCGGGGTCGGGGGCAAGGGCAGGCTGTCAGCCGCGCCAATAGATCCAGCCGGCCCAGAGCCAGCCGATGATCATCAACGTCCCCCCGATCGGCGTCACCGCCCCCAGCCAGCGCGGCCCGCCAAAGGCCATGGCGTAGAGGGTGAGGGCAAAGATCGCCGCGCCGATCAGCAGTAGGACGGCCGGCCCGCGCGCCGCGCCCGCCAGGCTGATTGCCGCGACGGCATGGATCAGTTGATAGAGGCCACCGGTGCGCAGCCATTCCGCCGCCTGTGGACTGGATGCACCATGGGCGCCGAACGCGCCCGCCGCGATGGCGATTGCCGCCGACAGGGCCGCAAGAGCCGCGATCATGCTTCTTCCTCTCCTTCGCCACGCGCGATCAGGCGCATCCGCCGACCCGGCCGGTACATCAGTTCCTTGGCCGCCAGCAGGCTACCCTGTTCGATCTGCGCTGCCATCCGCTGTTCGTCATTCTGGCGATATTGACGCTCGACTTCCTCGATCTCCTTCTGCGGCACGCCCAGCGCCTCCATCGCCTGCACGCCCATGCAGATCGCCGATTCGAACAGTTCGCGCACCACGCCGGTCAGGTCCATGCTGCTGAGCGTCAACAAGTGCCGCCGGTCGAAGGCGCGGACCAGCAGCGCCGCCTGCGGGAAGGCTTCGGCTATCGGCTGCAGCACCGGCGTGTCCAGCGCGGGATCGTCGATGCAAAAGGCGATGAGCCGGGCGTCCTCCGCCCCGGCGCGGCGCAGCAGGTCGATGCGCGTGCCGTCGCCATAATGGACCTTCATGTCGAACCGGCTGGAAACCTCGATCTGGGCGGGCTTCCTGTCGATCAGCACCACCGCGAAGCCGTGCCCCATCAGCATCTGCGCGACGGTCTGCCCGAAGCGGCCATAGCCCACGATGATGGCGGTGCCGCGCGTATTTTCGTCCGGCCCGGGCGGGCTGGCGGTCCCCTTGGGCCTGGCAAATTCCAGCCGGCGCGCGAACAGCATCAGGAAGGGTGTCGTCGCCATGGAGAAGGTGACGACGGCGCTGAACAGGCTGGCCGCCTGGGGCGCGATCAGCAGGGCGTTCTGCGCCTGGGCAAAGAGGACGAAGCCGAATTCGCCGCCCTGGCTCAGCAGCAGGCCCGCGCTGATCGCCTGCGGCCATTCCATGCCGAACAGCTTGGCGAGGCCGGTGATGAGCAGCGTCTTCACCAGGACCAGCGTCGCCGCCATGCCGATGACGAAGAAGGGGTAGGCGGCGACCGCGTGCAGGTCCAGCACCATGCCCACCGCCAGGAAGAACAGGCCGAGCAGGATGGAGCGGAACGGCTCCACATCCGCCTCAATCTCATGCCGGTAGGGCGAATCGGCGAGCATCACGCCCGCGACGAAGGCGCCGAGCGCGGTCGACAGGTGCAGCATGTGCATCAGCGCGGCGGCGGCCAGCACGGTGAACAGGCCGACCGCCACGAACAACTCGCGCTCGCCCATCCGCCCGACCAGTTGCAGCAGCGGGCGCAGGATGAAGCGGCCCGCCAGCACCAGTCCTGCAATGGCAGCGACGGTATAGCCTGCGAGCAGCAGTCCCGGCGGCCCGACCGCATCGGCCGGGTTGCGCGAAAGCGCCGCGACGATCGTGATCAGCGGCACGATCGACAGATCCTGGAACAGCAGGATCGAAAAGACTTTCTCGCCGAAGGGAGAGTTGATGCGGCCGCTGCTTTTCAGGCTGGGCAGCACCTGTGCGGTGGAGGACAGCGCCAGCGGCAGGCCGAGCGCGATCGCCGCGCCCCAGGTAAAGCCGGTCGTGTAGAAAATGACCGCCGTCAGCACGAGCCCGCACAGCACCACCTGCGCGAGGCCGAGCGCGAAAATGTCCCGCTTCAGCCGCCACAGTCGCGCCGGATGGAGTTCCAGCCCGACCAGAAACAGCAGCAGCACGATGCCGATCTCGGCAATGGCGAGCTTGCCTTCCGCTCCGCCGACAAGGCCCAGCCCCTGCGGCCCCACCAGTGCGCCCGCGACCAGATAACCCAGCACCGCGCCCAGGCCGAAGCGGCGGAACAACATGACGAACAGCACCGCCGCGCCCAAGAGGACGACGCCCTCCGACAGTAGCAGGTCGGTTGCGGACATCGGCGGATGGCCCGCCGCCACTGTCTGCGGGGGCATCAGGCGTCCGCCATCCGCGCCGCTTCGGCAACGGCTTCGAAGCCGAGGCGAATGGAGGCATGGCGCGCCGGATAGCCGCGTGCCGGCGCCAGCACGGAGAGGCCCGGCCAGAAGTCCAGATCTTCGGCCGTGCCCGCCAGATAGGCGGCCAGCTTGTCCCGCGCCTCCGCCAGCTCGTCGGCGCTCAGGCCGATCGCCTGCGCGGCCATCAGGGCCGCCGAAGCCTGCCCCAGCGCGCAGGCTTTCACATCCAGCCCCAGCGCCGACACCCGGCCACCTTCCATGCGCACATCCGCCGTCACCCGCGACCCGCAGGTCGGCGAACGCTTCTCGACGGTCGCATGGGGTTCGGCCAGGCGCTGGTGATGCGGGATGCCGGCGGCCAGCCGGAGAATATCCTTATTGTAGAGGGGCGCGCTCATCCTGCTCCTTTAGGACAGGTTCTGCGCGGGAGGAAGGCCATCATCGCGGTTCGGCGCCCTCATCGACCGGCTGGGTCGGCGCGATCCGGGGCGGGGGCGTGCCGGGCTGCGGAACGGGCGGCGGCGCGTCCGGCGCTCCCTCGTCGATCGGCAGGCGCAGCTGGTTCGGGCCGATATTCACCGACATGCCATCCCGGTCGATGTCGAGCGTCATATTGCCCAGCCCCGCTTCCACCGTCACATTGGCGATGGCGTTGACGAGGTCGCTGTCCTGTTCCTCCTTGGGCACTTGCGCCGGCTCGTTGATCGCGCCGCTCATGAAATTGCGCCAGATACGCGCCGGCACGCCGCCGCCCGCTGCGCCGCCGGGCAGGGGCGAATTATCGTCGTTGCCGATCCACACCGCCGTGACCAGCCCGCCGGCATAGCCCACGAAAATGGCGTCGCGGCTGTCCTGCGTCGTGCCGGTCTTGCCGAAGGTGCTGGTGCGCAGCGCCGCCGCGCTGCCCGTGCCGCGATTGGCGGCGGAGGACAGGAGGTCGCGGATCATCTCCAGCTCATCGTCGCTGAAATGGCGCTGCCGGCTCATGAGGCGATCGAACCAGCCTTGTTCCTCGGGCGGCAGGCCATGCGCGATCACCGGATAGGCCCCCGCCGCAACGGCGGCATAGGCTTCGGCCAGTTCGACCAGCGGGATCTCCGACGTGCCGAGCGCAAGGCTGAGGTCCTCGGTCAGCGGTGCGGTAACGCCCAGGTCGCGCGCAACCTTGATCACCGCATCGACGCCGACCTTTTGCGTCAGGCGCACCGCCGCCACATTGCTCGATGCCGCGAAAGCCTGCCGGAGCGTGATTCGCCCGCGATATTTGCCGCCATGATTGGCGGGGCGATAGGTGCCGGTGGTGATCGGCGTATCCTCGACAAAATCCTCCGGCGTCATGCCTGCGCGGAAGGCGGCGAGATAGACGAACAGCTTGAAAGTCGATCCGGGCTGCCGCTTCGCCTGCACCGCGCGGTTGAAGCTGCTCTTGCGGTAATTCTTGCCGCCGACCATCGCGACCACGCTGCCGTCGGGCTTCATCGCCACCAAAGCGGCCTCCGCCTTGCCCAGCGGCGCGCGGCGGATCGCGGCCTCGGCCAGCCGCTGGATGCGCCAGTCGAGCGTCGTCGCGACCGTCTGCGCGCCATAGACGGCGCCGGCCCGGTCGCGCGCCTCGGGCAACACCCAGTCGGCGAAGAAGGTGCCGGTGGTCGGATCGGGCGTCTCGCGCACGTTGAGCCGCGCAGGGGGCAGCGCGTTGCGCTGCGCCTTGCTGATATAGCCGGCCTCCACCATCGCCTGCGTCACCAGCGCGGCGCGCGCGCGGGCGCCTTTCAGGTTCGTGGTCGGCGCCAGGCGGGAGGGTGCCTTCAACAGCCCGGCCAGCATCGCCGCCTGCGGGATGGTCAGCCGCTCGGGCTGGCGATTGAAATAATGGAGCGACGCCGCGCGCAGGCCATAGATATTGTCGCCGAAATAGACGTTCGACAGATAGCGTTCGAAAATCTGGTCCTTGGTCAGCCAGGCTTCCAGCCACAGCGCGATCAGCGCCTCGCGCGCCTTGCGGCCGAAGGTGCGGTCGCTGGAAAGGAACACGCCCTTGGCGAGCTGCTGCGTGATCGTGCTGCCACCCTGGGAGGAACCATCCGACCACATATTATGCCAGGCCGCACGCGCGATGCCGCGCGGGTCGACGCCCCAATGGCTGTAGAATCGCCGATCCTCGATCGCCATGAAGGCCTGGGGCACATGTTTGGGCAGGTCGGCCATGGCGACCGGCCGATCGATCACCGCGCCGCGCCGCGCGATCAGGTGGCTGTCCGCCGACATCAGGCTGATGCTGGGCGGCGCGATCGGCTTCAGGGATCGCGACATAGGTGCCGTCACCGCCAGCCAGGCGATCATGATCACGGTGAGCGCCAGCAGCGCGGCGATGATCCAGCCTGTGATCTGCAGCCGCCGCCGCCAGGACGTGGGCGGCGCGAAGGCGCTGGGTGGCCCGGCCCCGAAGTCGCGTGCCGGAGCGGGATCGGACTGGGGAGCGGGCAGGGGATCTGTCATCGGTCCGGTCATGCTGTATTATTCATCTGATACAGTCAAGATCGTCCTGTCGTGGGACAATCTCTGATTAACTACGAATGGGGATGGCCCAAAAGGTAAAGAAAGCGTTAACTCCGCGTCATGCGAACCCGTCCTCTTGTCCTGACGACCGAATCCGCCCGCCACCCGTTCCGCCAACGGCTGCCCCGCCATGTGCTGGTGGTCAGGGAGCATGCAGGCAAGGGCGCTCCTGCTTCTGACGACAATGACTGGAAGCTGTTCGCGCTGAGCTTCTGCGCCTTCTTCACGGCCTTCTACAGCTTCATCTTCTAACCACTCGGTCCCCTTCATCGGGAAATGCCTGCAAAGCCTGGTCAATTTCAGTCGCAGGCCTTGTGAAGGGTCCAGGCGATCCAGGCGCAGGGCAGGCACATTACCGCCACCAGCAGCAGCTGGTTCACGACCGAAAGCCCGGCGACACTGAGCCCGATCGCCACCAGCGACCCTACCACCATCGCGCCCGAATTGACGATATTGTTCGCTGCCACCGTGCGCGCCGCCTCGCATTTTTCGACCGTGGTGGTGAGGAAGGCGTAGAGCGGCACCACGAACATGCCGCCGAACGTCGCGACCCCCAGCAGGCAGGCGGACAGCGGGATCGCGAGCGGATGGGCGAGGAAGCCGGTGAGCGAGAGCATCGCGCCGCCGGGGGCCGGCGTCCACAGATCGCACACGATATGGAAGGCGATCACGCACAGGCCCATGCCGATCACCGAAGCGGGCGCGTAGCGCGCCGACACATGGCCCTGCAGCAGCCGGTTGATCGCGATCGAGCCGATGGCGATGCCGACCGAGAAAATCGCCAGGAACAGGCTCGCGACGGGCTTGTCGGCGGTCAGCACATTCTTCACCAGGGGCGGGAACTGGATGAACAGCACCGATCCGATCGCCCAGAAAAAGCTGATCGCCATGATCGCGAGATAGAGCCGGCGGATGTGCATCGTGCCGCGCACCAGCATGATCGAGGATCGGATGATGTGGAAATCGATCGGCTGACGCTCCAGCAGCGAAGGGGCAGGCGGTACTTCGCGCCCGGCCAGATAGCCCACCGCCGCAGTGACGATAATGCTGATGGCCGCGACCTCGACCGGGATGACGCCGGCCAGAATCGTGCCGGCCAGAATTGCGATATAGGTGCCCGCTTCCACCAGCCCGGTGCCGCCCAGCACTTCGTCATCATGCAGATGCTGCGGCAGGATTGCATATTTGATCGGGCCGAAGAAGGTCGAATGCACTCCCATCGCGAACAAGGCCGCGAGCAGCAGGGGGATGGCCAGCGTGTGGACCGCGATATGCATCCAGATCAGTGCCAACCCCGTGGCGCCCACCAGCATGATCGCGATTTCGGCCGCTTTCACATAGCGGATGATCACGGCCTTGTCGCGTTGGTCGGCCAGTTGTCCGGACAGGGCAGAGAGCAGGAAGAAGGGCAGGATGAACACCCCGGTCGCCAGGGCGCTGAACCAGGTTTCCGACCGCTCGTCATTATAGACGCTGTAAACCACGAACAGCACCATCGCGTTCTTGAACAGATTATCGTTGAAGGCGCCAAGGAGTTGGGTGATGAAAAGCGGCAGAAAACGTCGCTTTTTCAGGAGCCTGAGAGAGGCTTGCATAGGCGATGGGGTCTTCTTCGCTGTGGACGAGCGGAGCGCGGTCTAGCCGCTGCCGGCGGGTCTGTCCAACCCTCCCGTACATTGGCCTGCTGCGTCGGCTTGTGCGGCGGCACGGACTGTGGCAGTCCGCCGCCATGCTGACGCTACCGAATTTGCTGACGCTATCGCGTATCCTGACGGTCCCGCTGCTCGTTGCGTTGCTCTGGCCGGCGGAGGTCGGTGCGCGCTGGACGACAGGCTATGCCCTTGCCTTCGCGCTCTACTGCCTGATGGGCATCACCGATTATTTCGACGGCTATCTCGCCCGCGCGCAGGGCGCCGTGTCGAAACTCGGCGTCTTTCTGGACCCGATCGCGGACAAGATCATGGTAGGCGCCGTCATCCTGATGCTGGCGGCGACGCGCGACATTTCGGGTATCCACATCGCCGCCGCGATGATCATCCTGTTGCGTGAGATCGCCGTGTCGGGGCTGCGCGAATTCCTCGCCGGGCTGCAGGTTTCGGTGCCCGTCTCCCGCCTCGCCAAATGGAAGACGACCTTCCAGCTGATCGCGCTGGGCGCGCTGATTCTGGCCGGCGCGGTTCCGCATTTCCCCTTCGTGCAGTTCGTCGGTATCTTCACCTTGTGGGCCGCTGCGATCCTGACCCTGGTGACGGGTTGGGACTATCTGCGCGTCGGCATCAAGCATATGGACTGACGATGGCTGCGCTCGACATCCTCTATTTCGCCTGGGTACGCGACATGATCGGCCGCGATGAGGAGCAGGTCGAACGGCCGCCGCCTCAGGTGACGGTCGCGGACGTGATTGCGGACCTCGCCGCGAGGGGCGGCGGCTATGCCGAGGCGCTCGGTGATCCCGCCCGCCTGCGCGCGGCGCTCGACCAGCGCTTCGTGCCGCTCGACGGCGTGATCGGCGACGCGCGGGAGCTGGCGATTTTCCCGCCGGTGACGGGCGGATGAGCCGGGTTTCGATCCAGGCGGAGGATTTCGACGTCGCGGCGGAGCTTGCCGCGCTGGAGGCTTGCGGCGGCGGCGGCGTCGCCAGCTTTATCGGCATCGTGCGCGGCGAAGACGGCCTCGCGGCGTTGGAGTTGCAGCATTATCCGGCGATGACGCAGGCCCAGTGCGAGCGGATCGTCGACGACGCGATGGCGCGCTGGCCCTTGCTCGGCGTGCGGGTGATCCACCGTGTCGGTCGCCTCGCGCCGGGCGCGCGGATCGTCTTCGTCGGCACCGCCTCGCGTCATCGCACCGCTGCGCTCGAAAGCTGCGCCTTCCTGATCGACTGGCTGAAGTCGCACGCGCCCTTCTGGAAGAAGGAGCATTTCGCCGATGGCACCGCCGCCTGGGTCGAGGCCCGTGCGGAGGATCACGCGAAAGCGCAGGACTGGCTGCGCTGATCCGTCAGGCCGCGCGCGCCCTTGGGTCCGGCAGGTCCGCCGCGTCGCGCAGCAGTTCGGCGAGGAGGCGGAATTCCTTCTCGCGCGGGCTGTTCTTCCGCCAGACCAGGGCTATTTCGCGATGCGACCGGTCGGACCGAAGCGGCCGCGCGGTGATCTGCGTATGATCCAATATCCCGCCGGCAATCGCCATTTCGGGCATGATCGTCATGCCCAGCCCATTGTCGACCATCTGCACCAGCGTATGCAGGGAGGTGCCCATCATCATCGCGCTCGCGCGGATTTCCGGCCGGTTGCAGGCCGCAAGCGCATGATCCTTCAAGCAATGCCCGTCTTCCAGCAGCAGCAGCTTGGTCTCGTCGATCATTTCGGGCGCGATCCATTCGGGCGGGTCGCGCGGATCGTCACGCGGGAAAGCGACATAGAGCCGGTCCTGGAACAACAGCTCGCTGTCCAGCTCGCCCGTCGAAAAGGGCAGCGCCAGCAGTACGCAATCGACATTGCCGTGCCGCAGCGATTCGATCGCGGCCTGGCTGGTCTCTTCGCGCAGATAGAGTTTCAGCTCCGGCCGCTCAGCCCGGAGCCAGGGCAGCAGGCGCGGCAGCAGGAAAGGCGCGATCGTCGGGATCACGCTCATCCGCAGTTCGCCCGTCAGCGGCTTGCCCGAAGCCTCGGCGATCGCCGCCAGTTCCTCCGCCTCGCGCAGCACGCGGTGGGCCTTCTCGACGATTCGGTCGCCCAGCGCCGTGAACCGCACCACCCGCCGCGTCCGTTCGACCAGCGTGACGCCGATCAGCGATTCCAGTTCACGAATGCCCGCCGACAGCGTCGATTGCGTGACGTAGCAACTGTCCGCCGCCTTGCCGAAATGCCCATGCTCCTTCAGCGCAATCAGATATTGCAGCTGTTTGAGCGTGGGCATGTAGTTCGACATTGATCGCCTTCCTCACTTAAAGGTGAGGATATAAGCGGTTCAACCGATAATACCAAGCCACTTGGCGACGCCGAACAGCGAGGTAAGCGTCAAAATCGTCCCAACCGCTGTGAACAGCGTCTTGGCCGCCACATGCCGGGCGAGCATCGCGCCGAAGGGTGCGGCGATCACGCCGCCGATCAGCAGCCCGATGGTGTAGGTGGTGAAGGCCTGCCAGCCCAGATGCAGGATGAAGGTGAGGCTGATAGCGGAGGTCAGCACGAATTCCACCGAATTGACCGTGCCGATCGTGTGCCGGGGGCTGGACCCCTGGATCAGCAGGTTGGAGGTGACGATCGGCCCCCAGCCGCCGCCGCCCGATGCGTCCATGAAGCCGCCGACCAAGCCCAGCGGCGCCACCCATTTCGGGTCGCGCGGATGGGGGGGGAAGTGAAAACCACGCCAGATTAGATAGATGCCGATGGCCGACAGATAGAGTTGGACGAAGGGCTTGATGACCGATCCATCGATGTTGGACAGGATGTATGCGCCCGTGACACCGCCGATCACGCCGGGGATGATGAGGCGGGCGAACAGCTTCCAATCCACATTGCGATGGGCGATATGGCTGATCGCCGATACTGCGGTGGTGAAGGTTTCCGCAGCGTGGACGCTGGCCGAAGCGCGGCTGGGGGGTACACCCAGGGCGAGCAGGAGCGTGCTGGAGATGACCCCATAGGCCATGCCCAGGGCTCCATCGATCATCTGCGCCCCGAACCCGATTAGAATGAAAGGCAGGATTGCGCCGAAATGGGCGATGAGAGTGTCGTGCATTCGGGGGCCTCTGGTTGAATGTCTATCGCATTGGTAGGTATATTTCGTCGCGCCAACAAACTTTCTGTTTAACCCGGCGAAGGCCAGATAGCAGTCCATCTGGAAAAATCATCTCGTTCGGACTATGTAGGGCAGAACAGGTTTTCAGGGGCGCTTGATGCTGCGCAATCTTATTGCTTATTTGGACTCGGTCAAATCGCGCGATCCCGCTCCGCGGTCACGTGCCGAAATCCTGCTTTATCCGGGTGTCTGGTCGCTTGGCTTTCATCGCGTCGCGCACCGGCTCTATCGCGCGCGCCTCTATTTCCTGGCCCGCGCCGTGAATCATTTTTCGCGCTTCCTAACCGGCAACGACATTCATCCCGGCGCCCGCATCGGCAAGCGTTTTTTCATCGACCATGGCTTCACGGTGATCGGGGAGACAGCCGAGATCGGCGACGACGTCACGCTCTATCAGAATGTCACGCTGGGCGGCACCGATCCGGCGAACGGCATCGCCGGAAAGCGGCACCCGACCTTGGCCGACGGCGTCATTGTCGGATCGGGTGCGCAAGTCCTGGGGCCGATTCAGGTCGGCGCCCGTGCCCGCGTGGGCGCCAACGCCGTCGTTACCAAGAATGTGCCCGATGGCGCGACGATGGTCGGTATTCCTGCCAAGCAGATGCTGGTCGACGTGACCGCCTATCAGCGGGATTTCCTCCCCTATGGCACGCCCTGCTCCGACTGCTATGATCCGGAAAAGCAGAAGCTGGAAATGCTCCAGTGCGAGATCGAGCAATTGCAGAAGCGCCTCGCCGATCTGCTGGAGGAGCGGGCACAGGCCGCGGCCGATCCAGATGCCGACATTCCTCTGTTCAGGGAGCGTGGTCGCGCCTGATGACCAATGTGACGCCGTTCCCGTCGCACGCTCATCCCGCCGGACAGACCGGTTTCGACCGGCTCGAACTGCAAAGGATCATGGATCTTTACGGCCGCATGGTGTCGGCCGGTCATTGGCGCGATTATGCCATTGATCTGGGGCGTGACGCCGCCATCTTTTCGGCCTTCCGCCGCGCGGCCGAACGACCGGAATATCGGATCGAAAAGCGTCCCTCCCTACGGCACCGCCAGGGCATGTGGGCGCTGGTGGGCGAAGCGGGCAATATCCTGAAGCGCGGTGCCGAATTGCACAACATCCTTGCGCCTGTTGAACGTCGCCTGCTCAGGATCGTCTGTGATTGACGCCGCGCCGGCAGGCTGAAGAGCCGCAGGGGCGTTCCCTATTCGGGCAAATTCAACTTTCCCGCGATTTGTGCGGCTGATAGCCAGTCAGAAACAAGGAAAGGCTATCCCATGCCATTGCCGGCGCCGTTCGAAGGCCGTTTATCCCTGCCGCTCATCGGATCGCCGATGTTCATCGTGTCTCAGCCCGCTCTGGTGATCGCGCAATGCCGTGCCGGCATCGTCGGCGCCTTTCCATCGCTCAACGCCCGGCCCTCCGGCATGTTCGAACAATGGCTGAAACTGTTGCAGCGCGAACTCAGCGACAAGGACGCGCCTTTCGCCGTCAATCTCATCGTTCACAAGACGAACCCGCGGCTGGACGAGGATCTGGCGTTGTGCGTCCGCTACCGCGTACCCATCGTGATCACCTCGCTCGGCGCCCGGCCGGAGGTGAATGAGGCGGTGCGTGGCTATGGCGGCGTCGTGCTGCATGACGTCATCAACAATCGCTTCGCGCGCAAGGCGATCGAGAAGGGCGCGGATGGGCTGATCGCAGTGGCGGCGGGCGCCGGCGGCCATGCGGGCACGCATTCTCCCTTCGCGCTGGTCGAGGAGATTCGCGCCTGGTTCGACGGCCCGCTTGCCCTGTCCGGCACCATCGCCACCGGCCGGGCGATCGCTGCGGCGCGGATGATGGGGGCCGATTTCGCTTATATGGGATCGCCCTTCATCGCGACAGAGGAAGCCAATGCCGCACCGGGCTACAAGCAGATGATCGTCGATAGCGGCGCGGACGACATCGTCTATTCGGATTTCTTCACCGGCGTTCTCGGCAATTATCTGCGGCCCAGCATTGCCGCAGCCGGCCTCGACCCGGATGGCCTGCCCAAAGCGGCCGAAATGGACTTTGCCAGTATCGAAGGAAGCGGGGCCAAGGCGTGGCGCGACGTGTGGGGCGCGGGGCAGGGGATCGGCGCGATCCATGACATCCAGCCCGCCGCCGCCTTCATCGCCCAGCTCAAGGCGCAATATCAGGCTGCGATCACCGCATTCAGATCATAGGAAAGCGCGCAGTTCGGCGAGGAATCGATCGAACTGGTCATGGTGCAGCCAATGGCCGGCGTCCGCGAATTCCACCAGCCGTGCGTCCTGGAAATGCGCCGCTCGTCCATCCTTCATCGGATTGGAGGCCCAACTATCCAAGCCGAGGCACAGCAATATGGGGCAACTGATCCGGTTCCAGAAGGCCGGCAGTTCCGCATCATTGCCGCCCTGGGGCGCCATGTCGCGCAGATAGGGATCGAACTTCCACCCATAGCTGCCGTCTTCGTGGCGATTGACCCCATGGGCGGTCAGGTGCAGCGCCTGTTCGACCGAAAGATGGTCGTTGCGCTCGCGCATGCGCGTCACCGCCGCCTCCAGCGTGGGGTAGCGCCGCGGCGACTTGCGCGCGCTGGCGCGGCGCTGCTCGATCCACTCGCGCCATGCCTCGGGTATCGGCTTTGCGCTGCTCTGCTGGAGAAGCTCCGGCGAAAGGCCCAATCCCTCGATCGCCACCAGCTTGGAGACCTTTTCGGGGAACAATCCGGCATAGCGCAGCACCAGCGATCCGCCGAGCGAATGGCCGATCAGCGTGACTGGTGCCCGCCCGGTCAGATCGACCAGTTGGGCAAGGTCGTACACATAATCCGACACCAGATAGGAGCCTTGCGCCGACCAGGCGCTGTCGCCATGTCCGCGCAGGTCCGGCGCGATCACATGATAGTCGCGCGCCAGCGCCTGCGCGGTCCAGTCCCAACTGCGTGCATGATCGCGCCCGCCATGAACCAGGATCAGCGTAGGTGCCGACCGATTGCCCCAATCCACATAATGCAGGCGCGTGCGCAGCGAGGTGAAATAATGCGACGTCGGCCCGGTCGCAGACGAGTTCTCCCAGCGGTCTGGGCATTTGTCGGAAAAGGCGGGTTTGATGTTCATTTTCCGTGGACGATTTCCGCGCTGCCCACAGGATATCGGCTGCGCAACGATATTGTTATAGCGCGTTTTTTCAGGAATCGGGTGAAGATTCTGGTGGTCATCCCCGGGACCCGTGCCAAAACGGGAGGGACGCGCCGCCGATCGGCAAGGCGCTTATCGCTCCGTCATATGAATCAGCCGGTCGGTCCGCCGGCGGTGGCAGGCCATGGAAACGGCCTTGGCCAGTTCCGCCTGCTTGAACGGTTTGTCCAGTCGCGGCCGCCGGGTGATATGGCTGGGCAGTTCGGCAAAGCCGGTGATGATGATGACGGGCAGGCCCGGAAGCCTTTCCTCTATGGCATCGGCCAGTTGCGCGCCGGTCATTCCGGGCATTGCATGGTCGGTGATGACCATGTCGACATCGCATTCGGCCAGTATGCGCAGCGCGTCCGCGCCCGACCCTGACTGGAACACCGTATGGCCTAATTCTTCCAGCATGCCGGCCGTATTGGTCAGCACCAGATCGTCGTCGTCCACCGCCAGGATCACGAGCGGATGATCGCCGGACAGTGTGACCGCCTCCGGCATCGGCTCGATATCGACCTGCGGCGTAGAGGATGCCGTCGCGACCGGCAGCCATAAGGAGACTGTCGTGCCGCGCCCATATTCGCTGGAAAGGATCAGCGACCCGCCGCATTGTTGGGCAAAGCCGTGCACCATGGACAGGCCAAGGCCCGTGCCCTTGCCGACCCCCTTGGTCGTGAAGAACGGCTCGCGCGCGCGCGCCAGCGTCGTTTCGTCCATCCCTTCGCCCTCATCGATTACCGACAGGCGGACATAATGGCCGGAGGCAAGATCGGGCCGCTCCTCGTTCAGCACATGTGCCTCCAGCCCCTCGATGATAAGCCGTCCGCCATCGGGCATTGCGTCCCGCGCGTTGACCGCCAGGTTCAGCAGCGCCAGTTCCAGTTGCGCCGGATCGGCATGGGCGGCGTTCATCGACAAGGGAAAGCGTGTTTCGATCGCCACTGTGGGGCCGATGGTGGATTGCAGCAGATCGGCCATATTGCGGACCAGCGCGACGCAATCGACGCTGCCCAGCTTCAACTCCTGCTTGCGCGCGAAGGCCAGCATGCGCTGAGTCAGCGTCGCGCCGCGTTCCGCCGCGGTCATCGCATTGTCGATATAGCGCGATATGTCGGCTCCGGTCGTCAGCCGCTGCCTCGCCAGGTCCAGGCTGCCGACGATCACCGCCAGCAGATTGTTGAAATCATGCGCGACCCCGCCGGTCAACTTGCCGATCGCGTCCATCTTCTGCGACTGGAAGATGGCCTCACGCGCCTGTTCCAGCGCCAGCTGCGTCTCGCGTCGTTCAGTGAGGTCACGTGTCACCTTGGCAAAGCCGATCAGCTTGCCGTCATTGTCGCGGATCGCGTCGATGACGACATGGGCCCAGAAGCGCGTTCCATCCTTCCGGATGCGCCAACCCTCCGCCTCGAACCGGCCCTCCCGCTCGGCGGTTTCCAGCGCGCGTGACGGCACGCCGGCCATGCGGTCCTCTTCCGAATAGAAGCGGGAAAAATTCTGGCCCAATATCTCGTCGGCCGTATAGCCCTTGAAGCGCTCGGCCCCCGCGTTCCAACTGGTGATCGTGCCGACGGGGTCCAGCATGTAGATGGCATAGTCGGTCACGCCCTGAACCAGCAGGCGGAACCGCTCCTCACTCGCGCGCAATGCTTCGTCTGCGGCGCGCCTTTCGGTGAGATCGCGTGTAACCTTGGCAAAGCCGATCAGCCTGCCGCCGGAATCGCGAATGGGGTCGATGACGACATGGGCCCAGAAGCGCGTTCCATCCTTGCGCACGCGCCAGCCCTCGGCCTCGAACCTTCCCTCTTCCTCTGCGGCTTGCAGCGCGATGGCCGGGATGCCCGCCGCCTGATCTTCGGGCGTATAGAAGCGGGAAAAATGCTCCCCGATAATCTCTTCGGCCTCATAGCCCTTGAACCGGTGCGCGCCGGCATTCCAACTGACGATGATGCCGTTGGGGGACAACATAAAGATCGCGTAATCGGTAACGCTTTGGACAAGCAGCTCAAAGCGGTTTCCAGAGTCCTCCGGCGCCGCCGTGCTCATAAGTTCCCCGTAAATCATTCTATCTTCTTGAAAGTTCCAAACACCTCGCTTGTGCTAACGTTCCGCTTTTGGAAGTGCGTTGCGAACGGTTTCTCTCATCACTTTGAGAAGCCAGCGCAATTTATGAGCCGAATTTTTTTGCACCCGCGAAGGATTGGGCTCCGCAATCGCGCAAGGAGCGCACTGCGGGATTGACACCGGTGAGAAAGGCGTCGCAGAGGCGCGCTTGCTGGCGGTGGGGCATGAGCGTCACGCCAGTTTACAATGGCCTCGGCCGGTTCGAGGGCGACCGCATCCGCTGGATCGACAATGATCGCGAGCTGCTCAACGGCAATATCGCGCGTAAATGTTTGATTTTGCGGCTGGAGCGGGTGAAGGGAATCGAACCCTCGTCGTAAGCTTGGGAAGCCTTCGGACGTTACGGATTTCTGCGGTTTCTTGCCATTTTGGCGTAGGGGAAAACCGAGAACATTCCGCGACCATAACCGGATTTGGTTCGCTTCCTTCCGCAGCTTTACCGCAGCGGATTTTCGGAGGGAAAGTCGGTTGGTCGGCCGATGGGATGATGGCTATCCGATGGCCATGCGTCGATCCAGGAGGGCCGCCTCGGCGCCAGCAAAAAACCGCTGGAAGGGCGGCCACCCTTCGCAGCGGTCATTATGACAGCCGTCGAGCTAACACCCTCTTTTACGATATCGCGGACTCGCGTGCAAGCGGAGCGCTTGCTGGCGGTGGAGCATGAGCACCACGCTGGTTCACAATGGTCTCCCCGCAGGCGTGGGCAGGCTCGCTCTGAGGTGGTGCCGGAAATTCGGACAGGGTGCTAAGCTCATCCCGACCTGAAGGAATGGACGGGAATGAAGACGATGAGAAAGCGCTGCAGCGCGGATTTCAAGGCGAAGGTTGCGATGGAGGCGATCCGTGGCGATCTGACGCTGGCGGAACTGGCAGCGAAGCATGGCATCCACCACACGATGATCGGTGCATGGAAGCGGCAGGCGATGGATGGGATGGCCAGCCTGTTCGATAACGGCGATCAGAGCTCGAAGGCTGCCAGTGAGGCGGAAATCGAGAAGTTGCACGCCAAGATCGGGCAATTGCTGGTGGAGCGCGATTTTTTGGCGAAAGCCTCCGGTCGATGAGCGTGGCCTGGAGGCGATCGAAGATCGAGCCGACACACCAGCATCTGTCGATCGCGATGCAGTGCCGGCTGCTGTCGATCAGCCGGTCGTCTTATTACTACACGCCGGTGCCGGAAACCGAGGAGACGCTGGCGCTGACGGCGGTGATCCAGGAGGCGTATATCCAGGGCATTTCGACGCGCTCCGGCGATGGTCTGGTCAAGGCGATGGGGATGAGCGGTATCTCCAAAAGTCAGGCACGATTGCGCTCCAGGTCGCAAATGATCGTTCCATAGCGTTGGCCACAAGCTACGCCGCGCTGTCCGTGCGCGGGGCAATTTCCCCCATGATGAGGCGGCAACCAAAGCTGCTCTATCTGATCTTGAACCGGTCGGGAAAAGAGTGGAACATGGCAAAGGCTATGCGAATGCCGGGCGAATAGCTTCGTCGAAAAGACGCGGCATCGCCTGTTCAAGTGCTAACCCTAGCCTGAACACGCTCGCATCTTCATAGGTCGGGCCGATGATCTGTATGCCGGTCGGCACATTGTTCTCATCGAACCCGGATGGCACGGACAGGACCGGGCACCTGCTCAATGTGTTGAAATAGACTGTCAGCCCCGGACCGACCGGGCTCGTCTCCCTGCGTCCGTCGATAAGCGGCTGTTCATTACTGTAGCAAATCTCCGCGTGCAGGCTCGCCATTGACATGGTTGGACAAATCAACAGGTCATGGTTTTCGAATATCCGCCTCACGCAATCATACATGAAGGCTTCATAGCTTAGTGACCGCAGAAAATCCTTCTGCGTGATCTTCTTGCCGATGGAGACGAGGTGCTTCACATAAGAAGTGGCGAGCTCATCGAATTGGGGATCCTCGCCGAAGCGCAGATCGAGCATGCCGGCGAACATGTAGCCGATATAGGTCAGGCCAGCCTCATTGGCATCAACCTCCTTCCAGCCGATATCGACTTCATTGACCTGGGCGCCCAGATTGCGAAGCAACGCAATGACTTCAAGCGTGTTCGCCCTGACCGTCGCGTCGATCGCCTTGCCGCCCATGTCGACACTGTATGCGATGCGCATGCCTTTGATCGAGTCGAACGAGGTCGGCAGTTCAAGCTTCGGCTTCAGGCTGTTCATGTCGCACCGGTGCGGACCGGCGATGACGTTTTCCAGCAGGATCGTGTCCTGAACGGTACGGGCCATCGGACCGTCCGAATAATAATGGACGAGATTCCAGGGCGGAAATTTGGGAACCCGCCCATGCGGGGGTTTGAAGCCCACGATGCCGTTTTGCGCGGCGGGCATTCGGATCGATCCTGCAATATCGCTTCCGGTCGCCAGGGTCGTCATTCCGCTCGCCAGCGCGGCGCCGGACCCGCCGCTGGACCCACCGACATGATATTTCAGGTTCCACGGATTGCGCGTCGCCCCCCAGAGCTTTGACCATGTCGCGTAGTGGGCGGAAAATTCCGGCGTCGATGTCCGCGCATGCACGATCGCTCCGGCCTCGATCGTCCTTTCGCAGATCGGATCGGTGTAGGTCGCGACGTTCGATTGGAGAAGCAGGGAACCGTTGGTCGTGATCTTGCCTGCGATATTATGCTCATCCTTCACGGCGAGCGTCAGCCCTTCAAGGATGCGCGCGCCGCCGTTCATATAGGCCTGTTCCGCCTTGCGCGCCTGCTCTTTCGCCTCGTCGAAATAATTCATCACGACCGCGTTGACGGCCGGATTGACGGCTTCCGTCCGCTTGATCTGCGCATCCAGCAATTCGACGGGCGAGAGGGCCTTCGTCCTGAACATTTCGAGCGCCCGAGTGGCAGACAGGTAGCAAAGGTCGGCAGACATGCGTGATCCTTCCCGGTAGGATATGGCCCCGCCGTTCCCGTCCATCCGGGAACATGGCAGGAGGTAAATCGACATATTCTTCGCGCGCAGTTTCCGTTCGACGGAGGGCCGGCGCCGGCTCTCCCGCAGGCGCTTGGGCGCCGAGGCTAAAAACCGAAGCACTCGCGATAGTCGGCGATCAGCCGCTTGTGGAATTCGATCACCCGATCGCCCGGCTGTTGCAGCTGGAAAAACTCCAGCTCGGGATCGACGACGTCGGTTCGCTCTCCCGAAAGTTCCTCCAGAAGCGCATGCCCGCAGAAGGGAACATAGGCTTCGGAATAGCCGCCCTCGTGAACGACGACCAGCTTCCCGTCACAAAGCTCGGCGGCCGCCTCCATCATCAGCCGCGTCATCTCGCGATAGCTCTCACTGTGGAGAAGCATGCGCGCCAACGGATCGACTGCATTGGCGTCAAGGCCGCTCGCCACGATGATGATATCCGGCCTGAAGCCGTGCAGGGCAGGCATTACGATTTCGGTGAGCGCATGCAGATATGTGACGTGACCGCTTCCCGCGGGCAGCGGAATATTGATGTTGCAGCCCAAACCGTCACCGGCGCCCCGATCCTCCAGACCGCCGTAGCCGGGCGGGAAACATCGGTCCTGATGGATCGAGATGGTGAGCACGTCGCCGCGATCATAATAGATGCTTTGCGTGCCATTGCCGTGATGAACATCCCAGTCGACGATCGCTACCCGCGACGCCTGCCCTTTCGCCAATGCCGCCTCGATTGCGATCGGAATGTTCGCCAGCAGGCAAAAGCCCATCGCCTGGTCACGCAAGCAATGATGTCCGGCCGGACGGCACAGGGCATAGGCATTGGAGGCCTTGCCCGACAGGACATCGGCCACCGCCCGCTTCGCCAGGCCCGCCGAAAGGGCCGCGATTTCAAAGCCGCCCATTCCGAACGGCGCCACAATACCGAGTTCCCCGCCGCCCTTTTGGCTCAACTCGCGGAACTGCTCGATATAGCTGGTCGTGTGGACGCGGCACATATCCTCTTCGCTGGCCGGCCCCGCCGACAGAATCCGGACCTTGGACGTCAGCCCGGAAACCTGGGCCAGGTTGAGTATCCGCCGTTTTGAATCCGGCGTATCCGCGCCATAGGAGCCGGTCGGCGGCTGAACCCAACCGCCGATCGGAAGGAAGAGCGCCTGAACTCCGGTGGAGTGCCAGAAAGTCCGCTCGTCAGTGTAGAAATGCGTCGCCATATCTGCCCTCACACGTCAGAATTTGAACGAAGCCTGCGCGCCATAGGATGCGGGATCTCCGTAGATTTCCAGGCGGAAGAAGCTCACATTGTTCAAATAGGTGAGATATTCCCTGTTCCAGATATTTTTGCCGAATATTGCAAATTCCCATCGGCCGTCCGTTGAACTAAAGGCAATGCGCGCATTCTGAACCGCATAAGCGGGGGCGCGGTCAAAAATCTGGCCGGTGGCTTCAAGGTAACGCGCGCTGATGAATTTCGCGTCGGTTTCAAGGACCAGCTGATAGGCATCGGAAACGGGAACGGTCTTCTGGACAAGGCCCTGCAACGTCCATTTCGGTGTGTTAACGGGCCGCTTGCCGTCCAGTCCCACGACGCCGGCATAAGTAGTGACCACAGCGTCGGTGTTGCGAAAGCGCGCGTCCAGATATCCGACACCCAAGCGGGCCAGCCAGCCATCGGGCGTGTGCCAAAGGAGATCGGCATCGACACCGTAGGAACGGGACGCCCCGATATTCTTGGTGATGGGAACGACGCTCGCAGGCGCGTCGACATTGACTTGCAAGTCTTTATAATCATAGCGGAAACCTGCGACGTTGAAGTCGAACTGGGAGGTTATGCGTCCCTTATAGCCGATCTCGTAGGCGGTCAGGCGTTCAGGAGAGAAGGTCGTGATTTCGCCACCGAAGGGAACGCTGTAACCGCCGCTGCGAAAACCGCGTGAAATCGAACCGTAAAGGAGCTGCCCCGGCCGGAAATGCCAGTTGATGCCGGCTCTGAATGACGTCGTGCCGTCCGTGCGACGACCGTCAAGCGCGTCCACCGGAATGACGGGGGTGACGCGCTGCTCCGCGCCTTGCGGGTCGTTGGCGCCAAGCGCGCTCAAGGCATTAAGCCTCGTTCGATCGTTCGTATAGCGCAGGCCCGCCACCAGCGAGAGCGTTTTGGTCAGTTCCAGTTCCTCGTGCGTGAACAGCGCCAGCGACCGCACCTTTTGCGTAAAGTCCGCCATCAGCCGCGGAGCAAAGGGTGGCAGGCCGAGCAGCGGATTCTGCAATCCGTTTACGCTATTGAATTCATTCAGATCGTCATGCTCGTAGAAGCCGCCAACCAGGTAATTCAACTGGCCGGCCTTGCCGGCGATACGCAGTTCCTGCGTGAACTGGTTGATCCTGCTGTAGAAATGGTCGTTGACCGTCACATAGGGCGAATCATCGCCATCTTCCCGTTGTATCCGCCTGAAGTGATCATAGGAGGTGATCGATACCAGCTTGGCCGCACCCAGATCCTGTTCGATGTGGAGGGAAATTCCGGCGGCCTTGTTATTCGCCTTCCAGCCATAGTCCGCATTAATCTGCCGGATGTCCTGCGTTTCCCGGAGACCCGAAGGATTGGCCGGATCAATCGCGAATGGGCCGTAGCGAAGGCAGGCCGCGCGATTGTCATCGATATGACCGGTCAGCAGGGGCGCGCAGTAGCTGCCGTCGGCATTGAATATGCCGGGACTCTTATAAGGCGTGACCTCGCTGCGATCGCGGAAAGCATAGGCGCTCATCCGAACTGTCGTGCCGTTCCGATGCCATTTGAGCTGAAAGCGCCCCGCCAGTTGGTCGGGCGCGCCATAACGCGAACCAGTGTAGAGATTATGATAGGGGCCGCCGCTCCCTTGCGCGACATAATAAGAGAAACGCGCGGCCAGATCGTCGGTGATGCCTGTATTCAGGAAACCATCAACATGAAATCGCGCGAAATTGTCTCCCGAAAGGTTCATGCCACCGGATGACGACTGCGTCGGCTCGCTGATAAAGTAATTGACGGTGCCGCCGGTGGTATTGCGGCCGAAGAGCGTTCCTTGCGGTCCCTTCAAAATCTCGACCCGATCGAGATCGTAGATCGGGATCGATGCCATGTAAGGTTTGCTCTTATAGACTTCGTCCACTTCGACCGCCACCGGGGAGTCGAAATTCGACGCGAATTCGTTCAATCCAACCCCGCGTATGGTGATCGCCGGAAGATTCGCGCTGGTTGTCGCAACGACATTGGCCGATAGATTGGCGAGACCGGCCGTGTCGGAAATGCCAAGGCCCCTGAGCTGATCGCCACTGACCGCCGTGACGCTTAACGGCACATCCTCGATCGACTGGGCGCGTTTCTGTGCGGTGACGACAATTTCATGCGATGCCGCGTCCAAGGCCTGCGCACGATCTGCGACCTGGGCCTGGGCCGGCGCAGCCGTGCCGGCGATGCCAAGCCAGTATAATAATGCCCCCGATTTTCTCATCGTCTTCCTTCCCCTTCGGTCATACTGGCGCAACATTTTTCATGTCCGTTGAGCGGCATCCCGATATTGCGGAGAAACGCGCATCCATCCTGCCGCTGCGTGCCAATCTTTTGTCGCTGCGTGCCAAATTTTTTGTCGCTGCGTTCCATGAGCGAACAGCGAAAGAAAAGTCGTTGGCATAGCAAGTCTCCCGGAATATGTTTTCCGAGGGAGGTTGCGATGAAGGAAGCCGGGACGAATAGCCTCGGAGCGTCCATCGAAGAATATGAGGAGGCGCTCCGTACCTTCTTCGGGAATTTTGTGGTTGATAGGTCGTCCTGGGACACGGCCTATTCGGCCAAGGTCGAGCCGTGTCGCCACGGGCCTTTCGACGCTTGCGAGGTGATTGTCAGCGGAATTGACGGCTCACATAACGCTATCATGGAAAAGTGGTCGGAAGCGGCCTTTCTTCTCGTTTCTTATGACGGAGCGATCGAGGTCGAACATCACGGGACGACCTCCCTGCTAACCCCCCATGAAATGCTTTTGATCGACGTGCAAACCGCTTGCACGTTGAGGCCGCGAGGGCGGTCAAGAACCATATCCTACGCCCTCGACCGGAACGTGATTGCGGCCTGCGCCGATTCACGTCGGATGCTCTATGGCGCGACCATCCCCGCGACCGGCCGTGGCAAGATGCTTTTCCCATGCCTGCAGGGGCTGGGGGCCGTCGAGAGCTGGACCGACCTCGACAAAGGGCTCGCGAGCGAACTCCTTGGCGATATGATCGACATGGCGTTTCGCGCCAAATCGCTTCTCACCCTCTCGCGTCAGGCGCCGACTTTGCGTGAAATGCGCAAGTGGGTCGAAGCGCATATCGAGTGCGGCCAGCTCACGCCTGACAGCCTTGCAAGCAACTTTGCGATGTCGCGCCGATCAATGTTTCGTCTTTTTGCCATGCATGGAATCACACCGCGCCAGTGGCTTCTCGACGTACGGCTCGACATGGCGAAGCGCAGGCTCCTGGAACGGCCGCCCCACGGTGGTTGGATCAGCCAGGTTGCCTATGACGTTGGCTTCGTGGATTCCAGCCACTTCAGCCGATGCTTCAAGCGTAAATTCGGCGTGGCCCCCAAGGACGTTCGAATCTATCCTCTGTTATTCACCAGACGGAGGCTGAAGGGTTGGCGAGAGTAGCGCAAGGCTCTGTTCTGAAATAGGAAATTGGGTGTCGAAGCCATTCCTTGCACAGGACAGAAAATGCCGCCGGCCACCCCCGCCGAGAACATCGATAGCGCTCCTCTGATTTCGTTTCCAGCGATCCATCGCAAGAAGGTCACGGCTGCCTTCGACGGCGGTCGATTGACCTCGGATGGCGGGGTTCTGCTGCTGGCTCCAGCCGAGCGCGCGATGGGGATCTGCAGGCAGCTTGCCGCCTGCATCGCCGATCGGCGTGATCCCTCTCGGGTGATCCACAAGCTGGATGATATTATTCGGGCGCGGGTCCTGGCGATTGCCTGCGGCTACGAGGATGCCGATGATCTCGACACCCTGCGCGACGATCCGGGCTTTCGCCTGGCGCTGGGCAAGCTGCCCGGTTCAGGCGCCGGCCTGGCAAGCCAACCCACCATGAGCCGGTGGGAAAATGCGCCGAGCACACGCGAGTTGGCGCGGATGATAGTCGCGATGGTCGGCATCTACTGCGCCAGCTACCCCGAACCGCCTAAGGCGGTGACGCTGGATATCGATGACACCTGCGATGTCGTACATGGCTATCAGCAGCTGTCCTTCTGGAACGGTCATCATGGCGAGCGGTGTTTCCTGCCGATCCACGTCTATGACACGGCAACGGGGCGACCCGTTGCCATGCTGCTGCGTACCGGCAAGACGCCCTCAGGTGCCGAGGCTGCGGGACACATCCGCCGCCTTGCGCGGCATATCCGTCGGCACTGGCCCGCAACGCACATCACCATCCGCGGCGACGGGCATTATGGGCGGCCAGAGGTCATGGCCTTTTGCGAGGCGCAGGGCATCGACTATGTCTTTGGCCTGCCCACCAACGCTGCCCTGCGCGCCAATCCCGACATTATCGCTGCCGCCGATGCCTGCGCCGTCAAGCGTGCCGAACAAGACCGGGTGGTCCTGCGCTGCTATGCCGAAACGCGCTATGGGGCAAAAAGCTGGAAGTGCCAGCGCCGTGTCGTCGCCCGGATCGAAGCCAGCACGCTCGGCATGGACATCCGCTATGTCGTCACGTCCCTGACAGAAAGCTCAGCGGAGCACATCTACGACACGCTCTACTGCGCCCGAGGTCAGGCCGAGAATCTGATCAAACAGCATAAAACTCAGCTCAGCAGCGATCGCACCTCGTGCCGGTCGGCCAACGCCAATCAGATGCGGTTGATCCTCCATACTGCGGCATACTGGCTCATGTGGCGCATCCAGCAGGCCATCCCCAAGTCGGCAGCGCTCGCCAAGGCGGAGTTCGCGACCCTGCGCCTGCGGCTGCTCAAGGTTGCCGCCCGTGTCATCGAGAGTGCTTCGCGCATCAGGGTCGCCTTCGCTTCAGCCTGTCCCGATGCCGCCTTGTTCCGCGCCATCGCCACCGGGCTCAAGGCCGCCCCGACATAGCCAGTGTAGCCGTGCCGCTGAACCCCAAAGCCCCGTCCTTCAACCCAAAAGCCTATCAAACACTCGCGGTGAAACAGACGCAGCAGGATCGCTCGTCCTGATCGTCAAGCCGCTGAACCGAAAGGCCGAAGAACGCTGGAAACACCAGCGTCATGAATAGGCCGGG
>DATFDS010000018.1:0-15594 GCA_035251955.1 Sphingobium sp.
CGCGAAACCGCCGCCCGCCTTACCGAAGCGCTCGACCGGGGCCTGTGGAAGCCCCGATCGAACAGCGCCGCCCTGACCCTGAACGAACTGCTCCTCGCCCAACTCAAGGACCCATCATGATCGAACGCACGCCCGAACAACATGCCGAAAAGATGAAGAAGAAGCAGGCCGCCCATGACAAGATCATGGCGACCAAGACGCAGGAAAAGGGCCTGCTGATCGTCCACACCGGTAAGGGCAAGGGCAAGACGACCGCCGCGCTCGGCATGGTCGTGCGCGCCATCGGCCATGGCAGGAAGGTGGGCGTCGTCCAGTTCGTGAAGGGCGCGATGACCACCGGAGAAAAAACGGTGTTCGATGCGTTTCCCGACAATGTCGAGTTCAAGCCCATGGGCGAAGGCTTCACCTGGAACACGCAGGACAAGACGCGGGACATTACCCTCGCGCGCGAAGCCTGGGACGAGGTAAAGCGGATGATTGCCGATCCGGCCTATGATATGGTTTTGGCAGACGAGTTGAACATCGTCCTGCGTTATGATTATCTGCCGGTGGGAGAGGTGCTGGAAGTGCTGACCGCGCGTTCGCCGATGAAGCATGTCATCGTTACCGGCCGCAACGCGCCCGACGCGCTGATGGAGGCGGCCGATCTCGTCACCGAAATGACGCTGGTGAAGCACCCCTTCCGCGCGGGCGTGAAGGCCCAGCCCGGCATCGAATTCTGACCATGAGCGCGCCGGTCTTCACCCCGATCGAAAGCGCCGAGTTCGAAGCGTTGGTGCGGGCGCGGCGCGACATCCGCCATTTCAAAACCGATCCGCTGGAGGAAGCGGATGTGGAATGGCTGCTGTCGATGGCGCACCGCGCGCCGTCCGTCGGCCTGTCGCAGCCCTGGCGCTTCGTGCGCGTCACCACGCCGGCGCTGCGGGAGGATCTGGCGCGGCATGTCGACGCCCAGGTCGCCGACGCGGGCAAGGAATATCGCGGTGACCAGGACCGGCTCTACCGGAGTTTAAAGCTGCACGGCCTGCGCGAGGCGCCCGTGATCTTCGCTGTGTATTGCGACGACGGGACGATCACCGGCCATCATCTGGGCGCCGTGAGCATGCCCGAATCGCGCCGCTACAGCTGCGTCATGGCGATCCACACGCTCTGGCTGGCGGCCCGCACCCGCGCGATCGGCATGGGTTGGGTCTCGATCCTCGAGTCGCAGGATGTAGATGCGATGCTGGAGGTGCCGGAAAACTGGCATTGCCTCGGCCTCCTCTGTCTCGGCCGCCCGGTGAGCGAGGAGGACGCGCCCGAACTGGAACAACGCGGCTGGGAACAGCGCACCGACTGGCATTCGGTGGTGGTGGTGCGCTGAGCCAAGGCCCTTCCCTTTCCCCCCCAATCCCCTTATGACCCGCCTCGGACCGGCTGCCCGGTCCATCGATCGCGTCGGTGCCTCGTGAGGGGCTTAAATGGGAACGCGGTGCGGGAGCGCTCCTCCCTAATCCGCGGCTGTCCCTGCAACTGTGAGCGGCGAGCAAGGCAAGGACCGACCGATTTCCGCCAAGGGAACGGTCAGCCACTGGAGCGATCCGGGAAGGCCCCTGCCCCTGCATTGACCCGCAAGCCAGGATACCTGCCGCACGCAAAGGTCGCTCTAGCCATGGTCCAGGGGATGGTCACGGCTCGGTTCTCCGTTTGAGCGACGAGTTTCCGTGCGGTTGCGGCCGCACGTGTCGTGGCGTGGAGGGCGAGAAGAGTGCAGGACCGATCCCGGCAAGCCGCCGTCGACCAGCGCCCCGGCGTGCGCGGCTGGTGCCCGACCGCCTGGCGGCCGATGATGGCGGGCGACGGGCTGCTGGTGCGGGTGCGCCCGCCGCTTGGGGAGATGAGCCGGGCGCAGGCGCTGGCCCTGTGCGACGCGGCGCTGCGCCTGGGTAACGGCCATATGGACCTCACCAACCGCGCCGCGCTGCAGATAAGAGGCGTGGCGCAAGCGGATCATCGCGCGCTGGTGGAGACGCTGGTGGCGCTGCGCCTGACCGATGCCGACCCGCTGCGCGAGGCGCGCGCGGCGGTCATCCTCAACCCCGACTGGCGCACAGGCGACGCGACCGAGTCGATCGCCCGCGCACTGCTCGCCCGGATCGGCGACCTGCCCGACCTGCCCGCCAAGGTCGGCATCGCCATCGACGCAGGCGAAGCGCCGGCGCTGCGCGATGTGCCCGCCGATTTCCGCATCGAGCGCGCTGCCGATGGCGGCCTGATCCTGCGCGCGGACGGTCGCGCGGGCGGCCTGCCGGTGCAGGAGGACGGCGCGGTGGACGCGCTGATCGCCCTGGCCCACTGGTTCATCGCCAGCGGCGGGGCGCAAGCCGGGCGCATGGCGCGCCATGACGCGCCCCTGCCCGAAGCGCCCTCCACGCTGCCTGCACCCGCGCGCCCACGCGCCGCCACGCTCGCCGCCGCGCCCGGCCCGTTCCTGGGCGCGCCCTTCGGCCGGATCGAAGCGGCAACCCTGCGCGCCGCGCTGACCGAGCAGGTCGAGGCGGTGCGCCTCACCCCCTGGCGCGGCCTGATACTGCAGGGCAGCGCCGCGCCCTCCGACGATCCCGCCGACCCGCGTTTTGCCGTCCATGCCTGCCCCGGCGCACCCGCCTGCCCCCAGGCGAGCGTCGCGACGCGCGACCTGGCCGCCCGGCTCGCTCCCCATGTCGCGGGGTTGCATGTGTCAGGCTGCGCCAAGGGCTGCGCCCATCCGGCTCAGGCCGCCATTGTCCTGACCGGCCGCGCCGGCCGCTTCGACCTTGGCCGCGACGCCAGGGCCGGCGCGCCGCCGCTGCGCGCCGGACTCGACCCCGACCAGATCCTCGCCCTTTTCGGAGCCTCCTGATGCCGCATCTCTATGAAACCGACGGGGCGGAAATCTATCGCCAATCCTTCCGCACCATCCGCGCCGAAGCGGCGCTGACCCGCTTTTCGCGCGAGGAAGAACGCGTCGCCGTCCGCATGATCCACGCCGCCGGCCTGGTCGGGCTGGAGGCGCATATCCGCTTCTCGCCAACCTTCGCCGCCGCCGCCATCGCCGCGCTGGAGGGCGGCGCGCCGATCCTGTGCGACGCGCGCATGGTGTCCGAAGGCATCACGCGCGCGCGCCTGCCCGCCGCCAATCCGATCCTCTGCACCCTGCAGGAGCCGCAAGTGCCCGATCTCGCCCGCGCCATGGGCAATACCCGTTCCGCCGCCGCGCTGGAGCTGTGGCGCCCGCATCTGGACGGCGCGATCGTCGCCATCGGCAATGCGCCGACCGCGCTCTTCCACCTGCTCAACATGCTGGAGGACCCCGCCTGCCCGCGCCCGGCGGCGATCATCGGCTGCCCGGTCGGCTTCGTCGGCGCGGCGGAATCGAAGGCGGCACTGTGGCAGGCGCAGCCCGTCCCCTGCTGCATCGTGGAGGGGCGGCTGGGCGGCAGCGCCATCACCGTCGCCGCCGTCAACGCGCTGGCGAGTGCGACCGAATGAGCCGGATCGGCACCATCCATGGCGTCGGCCTGGGTCCCGGCGCGCAGGACCTGATGAGCGTGCGCGCCGATCGCCTGATCCGCACCGCGCGCCACATCGCCTATTTCCGCAAGGCCGGCCACGCGGGTCACGCGCGCCGCATCGTGGAAGGCATGCTGCACCCGCAAGCCATCGAATATGCGATGGAATATCCGGTGACGACCGAAATCCCCGTCACCGACCCGCGCTATAATGAGAGCCTGTCCGCTTTCTACGCCGACTGCACCGCGCTTCTCCATAACCTTGCGGCAGCCGGCGAGGATGTCGTGGTGCTGTGCGAGGGCGACCCCTTTTTCTACGGCAGCTTCATGCATCTGCACAGCCGCCTCTCCCCGATCGCGCCGGTGCGGATCGTGCCCGGCATCACCGGCATGTCGGGCGCCTGGACCGCCAGCGGCACGCCGATCAGCTGGGGCGACGATGTGCTGACCGTGCTGATGGCGACCCTGTCTGAAGAGGAGCTGGCGCGGCGCATCCATGACACCAATGCGCTGGTGGTGATGAAGATCGGCCGCAACCTGGCCAAGCTGCGCCGCGCGGTCGAGGCGGCGGGCAAGCAGGACTGCGCCTGGCTGGTCGAATATGCGACCATGGCCGACCAGAAGATCACGCCGCTTGCCGAGGCGCAGGCCGTCACCGGCTATTTCTCCATCCTGCTGATCCACGGCCAGGGACGGCGGCCATGAGCGGATGGGTGGCGGTCGCGGGCCTGGGGCCCGGCGCGGAGGCACTGGTGACGCCGCAAGTGTCGGACGCACTGGCGGAGGCGACCGACGTCGTCGGCTATATCCCCTATGTCGCGCGCGTGGCGGAGCGGCCCGGCCTCACCCTCCATGCCAGCGACAATCGTGTCGAGCTGGACCGCGCCGCCCATGCCCTGACGCTGGCGGCGGAGGGCCGGCGCGTGGTCGTCGTCTCTTCGGGCGATCCTGGGGTCTTCGCCATGGCCTCCGCCTTGTTCGAGGCGCTGGAGGCAGGCCCCCAAGACTGGCGCACGCTCGACATCCGCATCCTGCCGGGCATCACCGCCATGCTCGCCGCCGCCGCAAAGGCGGGCGCGCCGCTCGGCCATGATTTCTGCGCCATCAACCTGTCGGATAATCTGAAACCCTGGGACCTGATCGAGCGCCGCCTGCGCCTCGCCGTAGAGGCCGACTTCGCCATGGCCTTCTACAATCCCCGCTCGCGCGCCCGGCCCGAGGGCTTCGCCCACACGCTCGATGTGCTGCGCGAAGCATGCGGCCCCGACCGGCTGGTCCTGTTCGCCCGCGCCGTCTCGACGCCCGAAGAAGATTTGCGGATCGTGCCGCTGCGTGACGCCACGCCCGACATGGCCGACATGCGCACCATCGTCATCGTCGGGTCGAGCCGCACCCGCCTGGTCGAGCGGCCCGGCCGCCCGATCCTCTACACGCCGCGCGGGGCCGAATGAGCGACCCAGTCGAGCACCTCGGCGACGCTGTACGCCACCCGCGTCGCCGGCAAGGGCGGCCGGTCGATCAGCAGCACCGGCAGGCCCAGCGCGCGCGCCGCGTCCAGCTTCGCCCGCGCACCGCCGCCACCGGCATTTTTGGCAACCACCAGATCGACGGCATGGGCGCGCATCAGCGCCACGTCCCCCTCGACTGTGAAGGGACCGCGATCGACCACCAGATGATGGTGCGGCAAGGCCGGCGACTCGGCGGGTGCGTCGACGAAGCGCAACACATAGTGATGCTGCGGCTGCGCGCCGAAGGCCTCGACATGCATGCGCCCCAGCGCCAGCATCACCCGGCGCGGCTCACCCGCCAGGGCGTCCACGGCGCCGGCGATATCGGGCACATGGGTCCAGCGGTCGCCCTCCCCCGCCTCCCAGGCCGGGCGGGTCAGCCTGATAGCGGCCACGCCCGCCTGCCCCGCCGCCGCCGCCGCATGGCGGCTCATCGTCGCGGCGAAGGGATGGGTCGCGTCGATCAGATGCGTGACCTGCTCGCGCCGCAGATAGCCGGCGAGGCCCTCCACCCCGCCAAAGCCGCCCACCCGCACCGGCACCGGCTGCGCGCGCGGACTTTCGGTCCGCCCGGCATAGCTCAGCACGGCGCGCATCCCCCGCTCCGCCAGCGCCTTGGCGAGCGCGCTCGCTTCGGTCGTACCGCCCAGGATGAGGATGTTGGTCATGGCAGTTGAAGGCCCCTGGCTGACGATCATCGGCTTGGGCGAGGACGGCGCCGCCGGCCTTTCCGCCGCCGCCCGCGCGGCGCTGGAGGACGCGTCCCTCGTCACCGGCGCGCCCCGCCATCTCGCGCTGCTGCCTGCCCTTAAAGCCGAACGTCTCCCCTGGCCAGTGCCGTTCGCGGACGGCATCGCCGCGCTGCTCGCCCGCCGGGGGCGGAAGGTGGTGATGCTCGCCTCGGGCGACCCCTTCTGGTTCGGCGCAGGGGCCAGCATCACCCGCCACCTCCAGCCCGGCGAATGGATCGCGCATCCCGCGCCCTCCACCTTCAGCCAAGCCGCCGCGCGGCTGGGCTGGGCGTTGCAGGACGCCGCCTGCCATGGCCTCCACGCCGCGCCGCTGGAGCGGCTGCGTCCCGATCTCGCACCGGGACAACGCGCGATCCTGCTGCTGCGCGACGGCGCGGCGGTGGCCGATCTCGCGCGCTATCTCACCGAACAGGGTTTCGGCGCCTCGACGCTGCACGTCCTGGAAGCGCTGGGCGGCCCGCGCGAACGCATCCGCGCAGCGCGCGCCGATAGCTTCGCGCTGGCCGAGGTCGCGCATCCGGTCGCGGTCGGCATCGCGATGGCGGGCGAAGGCCGCGTCCTGCCGCAAACGAGCGGCCTTGCCGACGACTGGTTCGACCATGACGGCCAGATCAGCAAGCGCCCCATCCGCGCGCTCACCCTCTCCGCGCTCGCCCCGCGCCCCGGCGAGACGCTGTGGGATATCGGCACCGGCTCGGGATCGATCGCGATCGAATGGCTGCTCAGCCACCGTTCGACCAAGGCCATGGCCTTCGAAGCCAATCCGGAGCGCGCCGCCCGCGCCCGCGCCAATGCGCAACGGCTGGGCGCCGACCGGCTGCAACTGGTCGAAGGACGCGCCCCCGAAATCCTGCACGGCCGCACCCGCCCGGACGCGATCTTCATCGGCGGCGGCCTCAGCACCGCCCTGCTGGAAACGATCGCCGCCCTGCCCGGTGGCCCGACCCGGCTCGTCGCCAATGCGGTGACGCTGGAATCCGAAGCACTGCTCGCCACATGGCACGCGCTGCTCGGCGGCGACCTGCTGCGCATCGACGTCGCCAGCGCCGCACCGATCGGCACAAGGCGCGGCTGGCGCGCCGCCTATCCCGTCGTGCAATGGAACGTCACGTTGGGAGATGATCATGATCGATAAGCGACATGTTCCTGCGAAGGCAGGAACCCAGTCCCGCCGTTTGAACGGGGCTCCTGCTTTCGCAGGAGCACGGCGTGCCTCGATCAACGGCGGGAAAACATCATGATCGTCGCCGGCTTCGGCTGCCGCAGCGAAGCGGATGCGGACGCGTTGCGCGCCGCACTCGCCGCCGCGACACCGCCCATCCTCAGCGCCCTCGCCACCCTCACCCCCAAACAGACGCAACTCGCGCCGCTCGCGCAAGCGCTGGGCCTGCCGCTGATCCTCATCGACCCGGATCGCGTCGTGGGCATCGCCACACCTACCCGCTCACCCGCCAGCCTTGCCGCCTACGGCACCGGCAGCGTCGCCGAAGCCGTGGCGCTGCTCGCCGCCGGTCCCACCGCCCACCTCCTCGCCCCGCGCAGCGTCTCGCCCTGCCGCAGCGCCACCTGCGCCCTTGCCCAAGGAGCCCCCGAATGACCGTCCATTTCATCGGCGCCGGGCCCGGTGCGCCCGACCTGCTCACCCTGCGCGGGCGCGATCTGATCGCTTCCTGCCCCGTCTGCCTCTACGCCGGATCGCTCGTGCCGCGCGCGATCCTCGACCATTGCCCGCCCGGCGCGCGCATCGTGAACACCGCGCCGCTCGCCCTGGACGACATCATCGCCATCATCGCCGACGCCCATGCCGAGGGTCACGATATCGCGCGGCTCCACTCCGGCGACCTGTCGGTCTGGTCGGCGATGGGCGAACAACTGCGGCGCCTGAAGGCACTGGGCATCCCCACCAGCATCACGCCGGGCGTCCCCTCCTTCGCGGCGGCGGCAGCGGCGCTGGGGACGGAACTGACGCTGCCGGGCCTCGGCCAGTCGGTCGTCCTCACCCGCACCTCCGGCCGGGCGAGCGCCATGCCCGACCGGGAGACGCTGGCCGCGTTCGGCGCAACCGGCGCGACGCTCGCCATCCACCTGTCGATCCACGCGCTCGCCCAAGTGGTGGCGGAGTTGCTGCCGCACTACGGCCCCGATTGCCCGGTCGCGATCGTGTGGCGGGCAAGCTGGCCCGATCAGCGCATCGTCCGCGCTACGCTGGCCACCGTCGAGGAACAGGCGGCGGACGGCCCCGAACGCACCGCGCTGATCCTGGTCGGGGCGGTGCTGGGCGGCGGCGACTTTGCCGACAGCGCGCTCTATGCGCCGGGCTATGACCGCCGCTTCCGCCCGACCTCGGCGGACTCCCGCTTCGCCGGGACGGAGGAATGACGCCGGGGCTGCTGATCGCCGCGCCGCGCTCGGGCTCGGGCAAGACGATGGTCACGCTCGGCCTGCTCCGCGCGCTTTTGCGCCAGGGCCTGCGGGTGCAGCCCTATAAATGCGGGCCGGACTATATCGACACCGGCTATCACCGGCTTGCGAGCGGGCGCGCGGCCTTCAACCTCGACAGCTGGGCGATGGACGCCGCGTTGATCCACGCGCTGGCGGACGAAGCGACAGGCACGAACCTTGCCCTGGCGGAAGGCGTGATGGGCTTGTTCGACGGCGCCCCGGCAATGGGAGCCAGCGGCAACGGTAGCAGCGCCGACATCGCCGCCGCGTTGGGCTGGCCGGTGCTGCTCGTCCTCGACATAGCGGGCCAGAGCCAGTCCGCCGCCGCCATCGCGCGGGGCTTTCGCGCGATGCGCCCCGATGTGCCCATCGCCGGCGTCATCCTGAACCGCGTCGCCAGCCCGCGCCATGAAGCGACGGTGCGCAGCGCGATGGCGGCGATCGACATGCCGGTGCTGGGCGCCATCCCGCGCTCCGCCAGCCTCGTCCTGCCGGAACGCCATCTCGGGCTGGTGCAGGCGCAGGAGCATGCGGATGCCGAGCAGCGGATCGACAGGATAGCCGACAGCATCGCCCCCAATCTCGACCTCCCCGCCATCTTCGCCGCCGCCGCGACCCGCGCGAACCCTGCCGCGCCGTGGCGCTGCCCACCCCCCGGCCAGCGCATCGCGCTGGCGCAGGACGCCGCTTTCTCCTTCACCTACGCCCATCTGGTCGCGGGATGGCACGCGGCGGGGGCGGAGATCCTCCCCTTCTCTCCCCTGGCCGACGAAGCCCCGGCCCTTGACGCCGATGCCGTCTGGCTGCCCGGCGGCTATCCCGAACTTCATGCCGGGCGGATCGCCGCCGCCGGCCGCTTCCTGGCGGGCCTGCGCCATCACGCGCAGGACAGGGCGGTCCATGGCGAGTGTGGCGGCTATATGGTGCTGGGACAGGCGATCATCGATGCGGACGGGCGCGCCCACGCCATGGCCGGGCTGCTCGGCCTGGTCAGCAGCTTTGCCGAGCGGCGGCTGCATCTGGGCTATCGCTCCGCCCGCCTGCTTGGCCCGATGGGCGGCCACCCCGCCGGCGCAACCCTGCGCGGTCACGAATTCCACTATTCCACCATCATCGCCCAGCCCGACGCCCCGCTCGCCGACATGACCGATGCCGCGGGCGAGCCCGTCGCCTCCACCGGATCACGGCGCGGCCCTGTTACCGGCAGCTTCTTCCACCTGATCGGAGCCACGGCATGATCCGCCTTTCCCTCATCGGCATCGGCACCGGCAATCCCGACCATCTGACCCGCGCCGCCATCCGCGCGATGAACGAAGCCGACCTCATCCTCCTCCCCCGCAAGGGCGACGCGAAGTCGGACCTCATCGACCTGCGCCGCGCGATCTGCGCGGATGTGCTGACCGGTGCGACCCGCATCGTCGAATTCGACATGCCGATCCGCGCCGCCGACGCCGCCTACAGGGACGCGGTGATCGACTGGCACGACGCCATCGCCCGGCTCTGGATGGAACAGATCGGGCTGCATCTGCCGCAGGGCGGCACGCTGGCGCTGCTCGTATGGGGCGACCCATCGCTCTACGACAGCAGCCTGCGCATCGCACAGCGGCTTGGGCCGGATGTGGAAATCAGCGTCGTTCCCGGCATCACCAGCATCCAGGCGCTGACCGCCGCGCATGGGATCTGCCTCAACCGCCTCACCGCGCCGGTCCTCATCACCACCGGCCGCCGCCTGCGCGAACAGGGCTGGCCTCCCAGGGTCGAGGATATCGTGGTGATGCTGGACGGCGACTGCTCGTTCCAGGCGCTGGAGCCGCAGAACATCCATATCTGGTGGGGCGCCTATCTCGGCATGGCGCACCAGGCGCTGGCGCAAGGCCCATTACCCGACATCGGCGCGGAGATCATCGCGCGCCGCGCCGCGCTGCGCGCGGAGCATGGCTGGATCATGGACGTCTATCTGCTGCGGCGGGATGTGGAATGATTGAATAACACAGTGCTCCTGCGAAAGCAGGAGCCCAGTCCATACGCTGGGAGCCACCGAACGGTGGAACTGGGTTCCTGCCTACGCAGGAACACGGCATCCCATCTCCTCAGGCCACGCGCGACACCAGCTCTATAGTCGGTCTTACAACCGGGCGTACCGCCTCGATCGTTCCCATTTCGGCACGGCGGCGATATTCCGCAGCCATAGCCTGATGCATCATCCGTGCGGACGGATCCGCGGTCGTTGCCGCCAGTTGCTCATGCATCCTGGCGCGCTCAAGACATTCCTGCGCATTATGGGCATTGGCCATGAACCGCTCTCCTGCTGTCCAGCGGGCGCATCCCCGCCGATCGCCGGCAACAGCGATCAGGCGGCAACATCCCGCAAAACCGGCCGGAATTTACGCTTTCCTGCGGCGTAAGGGAAACGGAATCTTGCACAGGCCCGACGCCCGCCCCGCGTCCGCACCGGTTCAGCGGATCCAGTCCGCCTGGGGCTGGCAGCGATGTGCCTTCATCTCCCGCCGACTCTCCGCATCCACCTCGCTCAGCACCACTTCATAGCCCCAGAGATTGGCGAGATTTTGCAGCACCATGACCGCGTCGGACGCGTCCAGCAGCACCCCGTCGGTCACGCTATGCTCCAGCATCAGCGTGCGGTCGCCAGCCAGATCGACGTCCGCGACCTGAATATCGGGCTCCTGCCGGGCAATATCATATTCCCGCGCCAGCGCCCGGCGGATGCGCCGATAACCGCGCTCGTCATGAATGGCATCGACCCGCATATCCGAGTCGGTCTCCCGGTCGAGCAGTTTGAACAGCCGCCATTGCCGGATCAGATGCGGGCTCAAAAACTGCGAGACGAAACTTTCGTCGCGATAATTGGCCCATATGTCCTTGAGCACCTCGACCGGATCGCCAGACCCGGCAATGTCGCCGAACCATTCGCGGTCCTCCTGCGTCGGATCCAGGCAGAGCCGCTCGATATCCGACATGATGCCAAAGCCCAGCGCATAGGGGTTAAATCCGCTGAAATGGCCGGAATCGAAGGTCGGCTGGTAGACGACGCCGGTATGCGACTGGATGAACTCCATGAAGGCGCCGTCGGTAATGAAGCCGCGCTGGTGCAGCGCCGTCATGATGCGGTAATGGGTAAAGGTGGCGCAGCCCTCGTTCATCGCCTTGGTCTGGCGCTGGGGGTAGAAATATTGCGCGATCAGCCGGACGATGCGCAATATCTCGCGCTGCCAGCTTTCCAGGCGCGGGCCGGTCTTTTCCAGGAAATAGAGGATATTTTCCTGTGGCAGGCCGAGCGCGGCGCGGCGCTGATCCCTTGGCACCGTATCGGCCCGCGTGCCCACCGGCACCGTGCGCCACAGATCGTCATAGATACGGTCGCGATAGGCCTGCCGCTCCGCCTCGCGCGCGGCTTCGGCCTTGAGGTCGCGAGGCCGCACGCGAGCATAGCGGTGCACACCCTGGTTCATCAGCGCATGGGCCGCATCCAGCACCCGCTCCACCGCCAGCTGGCCGTACCGCTCCTCGCAACTGGAAATATAGCCCTTGGCGAACTCCAGATAATCCAGAATCCCTTCGGCATCGGTCCATTGTTTGAAGACATAATTATTCTTGAAGAAATGATTATGGCCGAATGCGGCATGGGCGATGACCAGCGTCTGCATCGTCGCACTGTTTTCCTGCATCAGATAGTTGATGCAGGGATTGGAGTTGATCACCAGCTCATAAGCCAGGCCGCGCATTCCCTTGCGGTAGAGCATTTCATTGGTCACGAACTGCTTGCCGAACGACCAATGTTTGTAGAATAGCGGCATGCCGATCGACGAATAGGCGTCCAGCATCTGTTCGGCGCTGATGATTTCTATCTGGTTGGGATAGATGTCCAGCTTCATCTCGCCGAGTGCGATCGGTTCGACCGTATCATAGATGCGGTTGATCAGCGAAAAATCCCAGTCGCTGCCGGTAAACAGCGGCTGCGCGGCGTGAAGCACCGTCAACTGCGCGCCCTTTCGCTCATGCCCCGGCGCTGGAACAGTTCGCGGAACACCGGATAGATTTCGCGCCGGTGCGAAACCTTGCGCATCGCGAAATGGGGGTTCGCCTCGGCGACGGGCGCATAGGCGTCCCACAGGCCGGTGGTGGCGGTGGCGGTTTCGATGCTGACAAACTCCTCGCGGCCGACTTCCAGATAGGCGACATATTGGCAGATCGGCAGTATCTCGCCCTGCATCAGGCCGACCACCTTGGCATTGTCGGACGCCAGCGTGTCGCCGTCCGACGCCTGGGCGACATAGATGTTCCAGTCGACGGGATTGTAGCGTTCCTTGATCACCTCCTGCAGCTTTTCGAGCGCGCTCGACACCAGGGTTCCGCCCGTCACCGTGCTGTAGAAGAAGGTCTGCTCGTCCACTTCGGCCGCGCGGTCGGTGTGATGGATGAACACCACCTCGACATGCTCGTAGCAGCGCGACAGGAACAGGTGCAGCAACGCGAAGAAGCGCTTGGCGAGATCCTTCATATGCGCCGTCATGGAGCCCGACACGTCCATCAGGCAGAACATCACCGCCTGCGCGACCGGGCGCGGCACCGGCTCGAACCGGCGATAGCGCAGGTCCACCGGATCGATATAGGCGATCAGGTTGCGGCGGCGCACGACATGCGCGCGCTGCTCGCGCAGCCGTTCCAGCGCCACCGCGTCGTCGGGCAGGGGCTTGGCCCGCGCCTCGATCTCGGCAATCTGCTCGTCGATCTGGCTGAGGTCGCCGCTGCTCGGCCGGCGCAGCGCCAGCCGCCGCGACAGCGCCTTCTGCATGGTGCGCGGCACCGACAGGTTGGACGGGGTGCCGACCGTCGTATAGCCCGCGCGCCTGATCCCTTCGACCTTGCCCGCGACCAGCCGCTTCTTGGCCATGTCGGGCAGTTCCAGATCCTCCAGGAACAGGTCCAGAAATTCCTCACGGGACAGGGCAAAGCGGAAATCATCCTCGCCCTCGCCTTCGCCCGCCTTCGATCCGCTGCCGCTGCTGCCGTCGGGGCGCTTGATCCGGTCGCCTTCCAGAAATTCCTTGTTGCCCGGCAGCACCCGTTCGCGATTGCCCCCGCTCGCGGCGCGGTGGAGCGTGGGTTCATGGATCGCATCGCGGCGGATCACGACCTCGCCCTCCTTGGCGAGGTCCTTGATGCTGCGATCCTTCAGGCTGTCGCGCACCGCCTGGCTGACATAGGCTTTCGCCCTCCGCAGGAACCGCTGCCGGTTGACCAGGCTCTTGCCCCCGGGGTTCAGCCGTCTGTCGACTATGTGCATTCGGCCGGCCTGCCTCCTCCCCTTCTTATCCCGCCTGCTTCACGCGGATATACCATTCGACGAGCCGGCGGACCTGCCGTTCTGTATAGCCCCGCTCGATCATGCGCGCGACGAACTCGTCATGCTTGCTCGCGGTCTCGCCGTCCTTCTTCGATCCGAAGCTGATCACGGGCAGCAGATCCTCGACCTGGCTGAACATCCGCTTCTCGATCACCTCGCGGATCTTCTCGTAGGACGTCCAGGACGGGTTGCGCCCGTCATTGCTCGCCCGCATGCGCAGCGCGAACTTCACGACCTCGTTGCGGAAGTCCTTGGGATTGGCGATGCCGGCCGGCTTTTCGGTCTTGGTCAGTTCCTGGTTGATGATCTCGCGGTCCAGCAGCTGTCCGGTATCCGGGTCCTTGAAGTCCAGATCCTCGATCCACGCATCGGCATAGGCGACATAGCGGTCGAACAGATTCTGGCCATAGTCATGATAGGATTCCAGATAGGCCTTCTGGATCTCATTGCCGATGAACTCGGCATAGCGTGGGCCGAGTTCGCCCTTGATGAACTCCAGATATTTGGCTTCGACCTCGGCCGGGAACTGCTCCTGCCGCACCATGCCTTCCAGCACATACATAAGGTGCACCGGATCGGCGCCGATCTCGTTGGTGTCATGGTTGAAGGTGGCCGACAGCGCCTTGAAGGCAAAGCGGGTGGAAATGCCCGCCATCCCTTCGTCCACGCCGGCGGCGTCACGATATTCCTGCATGCTCTTGGCGCGCGGGTCGATCTCCCGCAGCATCTCGCCATCATAGACGCGCAGCTTGGAATAGAGATTGCTGTTCTCATGCTCCCGCAACCGCGTCAGCACGGAAAAGCGCGCCAGCATGTCCAAAGTCCCCGGCGCGCAGGGCGCTTTATTCAGGTCGGATTCGCGCAGCAGCTTTTCATAGACATGCCGCTCTTCCGTCACCTGCAAACTATAGGGCACCTTGATGACATAGATACGGTCGATGAAGGCTTCATTATTCTTGTTGTTCTTGAAGTTCGCCCATTCCGATTCATTGGAATGCGCCATGATGATGCCGGTATAGGGAATGGCGCCGATATTCTCGGTGCCGATATAATTGCCCTCCTGCGTCGCGGTCAGCAGCGGGTGCAGCATCTTGATCGGCGCCTTGAACATCTCGACGAACTCGAGCATGCCCTGGTTCGCGCGGTTGAGCCCGCCCGAATAGCTGTAGGCGTCGGGATCGTTCTGCGAGAGCATCTCCAGCTTGCGGATGTCGACCTTGCCGACCAGCGAGCTGATATCCTGGTTGTTCTCGTCACCCGGCTCGGTCTTCGCGATGGCGATCTGCCGCATGCGCGAAGGCGCCAGGCGGATGACCTTGAACTGGGTGATGTCGCCGCTGAACTCGTCCAGCCGCTTGCGCGCCCAGGGGCTGATCATGCCGGTGAGGCGCCGGCGGGGGATATTGTAATTATCCTCGATGAAGGCGCCATGCGTCTCCGCGTCGAACAGGGCGAGCGGGCTTTCGAAGATCGGGCTGATCTCCTCCCCGGCCTTCAGCGCATAGATGGGATGCGTCTCCATCAGCGCCTTCAGCCGCTCGGCCAGCGAGGATTTGCCGCCGCCGACGGGACCCAGCAGGTAGAGGATCTGCTTGCGCTCCTCCAGGCCCTGGGAGGCATGGCGCAGGAAGCTGACGATATGTTCGATCGTCCCTTCCATGCCGTAGAAATTGGTGAAGCTCTTGTAGCGGCGGATGGTGCGGTTCATGAAGATCCGGCCCAACCGCTGGTCCCGCGACGTGTCGATGATCTCCGGTTCGCCGATCGCTGCCAGAAGCCGTTCGGGGGCGGATGCGTGCATGAGCGGATCGGCACGACATCCAAGCAGATAATCTTCAATCGACATCTCGGCTTGTCGCCGTTCGTCAAAATTCCGCGTGAAGCTCGAAAACAGTTCGTTTTTCGTCACTGACGACTCCCGCCGCAGCCTATGCTACGAATATAATACGCTCAAGAAGCCAAAAACAGGCCCATACAATCGCTCGACTGTAAAAAAA
>DATFDS010000019.1:0-8274 GCA_035251955.1 Sphingobium sp.
GTCGTCGACCGCGACGGCCTGCTCCGTGTCCAAACCCCTCAGGCCTTCCGTTTCGACGCCATCCTGTCCGCGCATCGCAACTGGGACAGCAACCGCGAGGCGACCGACGATGCGCAGATGGCAAGGGAAGCGGGCCATGCCGTCATCCTCGTCCCCGGAGACGAAAGGCTCGATAAATTGACCTATCCGCAGGATTTCGCCCGCGCCGAAGCTCGGCTTGGCGTGCAACGCTCGACCCGCGTGGGCATGGGCTATGATGTCCACCGGCTCGCCGCAGGAGAAGAACTCTGGCTCGGCGGCGTGCAGATCGCCCATGACCATGGTCTTGCCGGTCATAGCGACGCGGACGTTGCGCTCCATGCCATTGTCGACGCGATACTAGGCGCGCTGGCGGAAGGCGATATCGGCAGCCACTTCCCGCCGTCCGATCCGCAATGGCGCGGTGCCGCTTCGTCTCGTTTCCTCGAATATGCCCGTGATCGCGTCGGCGCGCGCGGCGGCCTCGTGGAGCATATCGACCTCACCATCATCTGCGAGGCACCCAAGATCGGGCCGCATCGTGACGCGATCCGCGCCTGCATCAGCGAGATACTGGGCATTGCGCTCGACCGGGTCAGCGTCAAGGCAACCACCACAGAGCGGCTGGGCTTTGCCGGCCGCCGCGAGGGCATAGCCGCGCAGGCTGTTGCAACCCTCTCCCTCCCCGCGTTATCCTGAGGCCCTATGCCCGACAGCATCCTTCCCGCGCCGCTGGTCGAACTTGCCGAGCGCGTCATCATCGCCAATCGCCGCGCCGGCCGCACCGTTGCCGTCGCGGAAAGCTGCACCGGCGGCCTTGTCTCCGCCGCGCTCACCGAGATCGCCGGCTCATCGGACGTCTTCGAAGCTGGATTCGTCACTTATTCCAATGACATGAAGAATGAACTTCTGAAGGTATCCCAGGATGTGCTGGAAACCTTCGGCGCCGTTTCCATTGCCACGGCCTGGGCGATGGCGCAGGGCGCATTGAACAAGAGTCATGCCCATGTCGCGGTCGCCATCACCGGGATTGCCGGGCCGGGCGGCGGATCGGAGCAGAAGCCGGTCGGCACGGTCGTCTTCGCCCGCGCCGAGCGTGGCGCCAGCCTCGACAAGGTCGTGGCCGACATGCATCATTTCGAGGATAATGGGCGGGGCGGCGTCCGCCTTCAGGCCGCGCTCTGCGCGCTCGAACTGCTGCTGCCCGAGTCGCCGTAAAGCTCCGCCGCGCGCATTTCGAACGCGCCGATCATCTTGCGCAGTGCCTTGTCGAAAACTTGGCCCGCCAGCATTTCGAACAGCCGGTTCTTGAATTCGAACTCGACCTCGAAATCGACCAGCACCCCGCCCTTTCCGTCATCGCGAAAGCGCCATTCATTGTGCAGATGCTTGAGCGGGCCTTCGAGATAATCCACCCGCACGAAATCCGGGCGATGCTTGTGCACGCGCGAGGTAAAGCTCTCCTTGATCCCCTTGAAGCCAACAATCATGTCGGCGACCATTTCCGAATCGCTGTCGGACCGAACCCGGATCGCGCTGACCCAGGGGAGGAACTCCGGATAGGACGCGACGTCCGACACCAGGTCGAACATCTGGTCCGGCGTGTAGGGAAGCGGCCTTGTCTCGTGGTGCTTGGGCATCGCGCTACTTGGCGGCCTTTGCCAGTTGTGCCTCGCGCGCCGCCCGCATTTCGGCGAAATCCTTGCCGGCATGATAGCTCGACCGGGTGAGCGGGCTCGATGCCACCTGCAGGAAACCCTTGGCCCGCGCAATCGCCGCATAGGCATTGAACGCTGCCGGGGTCACAAACTCCATCACCTTCGCATGTTTGGGCGTGGGCTGCAGATATTGCCCCATGGTCAGGAAATCGATGTCGGCCGAACGCATGTCGTCCATCACCTGATGGACTTCCAGCCGTTCCTCACCCAGACCCAGCATGATGCCCGACTTGGTGAAGATCGACGGATCGAGCTTCTTCACCGTCTCCAGCAGGCGCAGCGAGGCATAATAGCGCGCACCGGGCCGGATGGTCGGGTAGAGCCGGGGCACCGTCTCCAGATTGTGATTATAAACGTCCGGCCGCGCCGCGACGATCATCTCCACGGCCCGCTCATGCTTGTTGCGGAAGTCGGGCGTCAATATCTCGATCGTCGTGTCCGGAGTCGTGCGGCGCAGCGCCTCGATCACCTGCACGAACTGCGACGCGCCGCCATCGGGCAGGTCGTCGCGATCGACCGACGTGATGACGATATGCTCCAGCCCCATTTCGGCGCAGGCGTCGGCCAGATTCTGCGGCTCATTGGGATCGACCTTGCGCGGCATGCCGGTCTTGACGTTGCAGAAGGCGCAGGCCCGCGTGCAAACATCGCCCAAAATCATCACGGTCGCGTGCTTCTTGGTCCAGCATTCGCCGATATTGGGGCAGGCCGCTTCCTCGCACACCGTGGCGAGTCCCTTTTCCCGCATCAGCTTGCGCGTCTCATGAAAGCCCGGGCTGGTGGGCGCCTTGACGCGAATCCAGTCGGGCTTGCGCGTGCGCTGGGGCTCTGCCGGCACGGGGATGGGGGAGATTTCGTTCATGCGCCCCAAATAGCGATGCGCACACGCTCTTGCCAGCCCCCATATTGTTGGGCACAGACCGGAGCATGACTGATTTCACGGATATGCTCGCCGGCTATCGCCGCTTCCGTACCACCGGCTGGAGTCAGCAGCGTGAACGATGGGGCGAGTTGAGCGAAGGCCAGAGCCCGCGCGTGATGGTGATCGCCTGTTCCGACAGCCGAGTCGACCCCGCCCAGATCTTCGACACCAGCCCCGGCGAGATTTTCGTTGTCCGCAACGTGGCCGCGCTGGTGCCGCCCTTTGAAACCAATCCCGGCCATCATGGCGTCTCCGCCGCGCTCGAATTCGCGGTGCAAGTGCTCAAGGTCGGCGAGATCGTCGTGATGGGCCATGGCAAGTGCGGCGGCTGCAAGGCCGCGCTCACCCATGCGCTCAAGGATGCGCCTCCGGGCGAAGGCGGCTTCGTCCATAATTGGATCGAACTGCTCGATGAAGCGCGCGAGAAGGTGGTGGCACGCTTTGGCGACGACAATAGCGGCCGCGATGCGGAGCGCGCGATGGAGCAGGAAGGCGTCAAGGTCAGCCTCGCCAATCTGCGCACCTTCCCCTGCGTCCGCGAGAAAGAGCGCGACGGCGAAATCAAGTTGGTCGGTGCTTTCTTCGCCATCGCCGACGGGCAGCTTCATTTGCTGGATGAAGCGAGCGACGAATTTCACCCGGCGGCGCTGGAAACGGCCTGATGTCCTCGCCGATCCCCAGCGGCAATGTTGCCCTGTTGATCGATGCAGACAATGCCTCCGCCGACCATTTCGATCCGGTGCTGACCGTCCTTGCAGAGCTTGGCACCGTCAACATCCGCCGCGCCTATGGCAATTGGAGCAAGCCCGCGCTCAAGGGCTGGGCACAACAGGCCGTCACCCAGGCGATCGAGACGCAGCAGCAGTTCGACCTAACCAAGGGGAAGAACGCCACCGACATGAAGATGACGATCGACGCCATGGACCTGATGGCGTCGGGCCGCGTCACCGGTTTCGGCCTCATGTCCAGCGACAGCGACTTCACCCCGCTCGTCACCCGCATCAGGCAGCAGGGCATCCCCGTCTATGGCTTCGGATCGGCCAAGACGGCGGACGCATTCCGAGCCGCCTGCACGCGCTTCATCGACGTCGCCGCGCTCATCCGCGAACAGCAGTCGGAGCCCGAGCCGCAGGATGAAGATGATGACACCGACGACAATGGCGCCGAAGTCGCGCCGGAGCTGCTCAAGCTGCTGATCGACGCCTATAATGCCGTGAAGCGGGACGAAGAGGGTTTCGCGCGGCTGAGCGAAGTCGGCCAGCTCGCCGGCAACCGGTCGAGCTTCGACACGCGCAACTACGGGTTCAAGCGCCTGTCGGACCTCGTCCGCTCGATCAAGAATTTCAAGGTGGAGAGCCGCGACGGCCAGACGTGGATCAAGCGGGTGCACTGATGCCCGTGATCGCCCGCCATCTCATGATCCTGGGCAGGGTGCAGGGCGTCTTCTACCGCAACTGGACGACCGAGACGGCTCGCCGGCTCGGCCTGGCCGGTTGGGTGCGCAACCGCATGGACGGCAGCGTCGAAGCGTGGGTGGAAGGCCCTGAAGACGCGGTGGCGCAGTTCATCGCCTTCGCCCATCGAGGCCCGCCCGCCGCGAACGTAGCGCGGATAGATGTCGAGAATGTCGAGGCCGAAGGTCTCGCTTCGTTCGAGAAAAAGCCGACCCGCTGAGAGCTCGCAACGCCGACGGCGTTGTCGACTTTGGGATGGAGGTCAGACGCCCCTCCCGCAAGCGGGAGGGGGCCGGGGGGGTGGGCCAGCGCAGCGCCTAGCCTATTCCCACCCCCTAACCCCTCCCGCTTGCGGGAGGGGGAACATGTCCGCTCCTGGCAAAAACCCGCCGCACGCTAAAAACCAAAAAAAAGGCCGACCCACAAAGGGCCGGCCGGAAAGTTTTAGGAGAGGATGCCTGAAAGGCATGTCCTATGTGCAGTGCAGCACGATTTTCCGCAAGTGCGAAAGGCGTGCCTACGGTTGCAAAAGTTGCAACCCGCAACGCTTCCGCCGCAATATCGCACTCAGCGCGTGAGCTTCTTATATGCCAGGCGCGTCGGACGGTCGGCCGCATCACCCAGGCGGCGGCGCTTGTCCTCCTCATACATTTCGAAATTGCCCTCGAACCATTCGACATGGCTGTCGCCCTCGAAGGCCAGGATATGAGTCGCCAGACGGTCGAGGAAGAAACGGTCGTGGCTGATGACCACGGCGCAGCCCGCGAAATTTTCGATAGCCTCTTCCAGCGCGGCCAGCGTTTCTACGTCAAGGTCGTTGGTCGGTTCGTCGAGCAGGAGCACGTTGCCGCCCTTCTTCAGCATCTTGGCGATGTGGACGCGGTTGCGCTCACCGCCCGACAGCTTGCCGACATTCTTCTGCTGGTCCTGCCCCTTGAAGTTGAAGGCGCCGACATAGGCGCGCGTCGACATGTCGTGACCATTGACCTTTACATAATCGAGCCCGTCCGACACTTCCTCCCAGACATTCTTCGACGGATCGAGATGATCGCGGCTCTGGTCGACATAGCCCAGACGCACCGTCGAACCGATGTCGATGTCACCCGAATCGGGCTGTTCCTGGCCGGTGATGATCTTGAACAGCGTAGACTTGCCCGCGCCGTTCGGTCCGATCACGCCGACGATGCCGCCGGGCGGCAGCATGAAGGACAGGTTTTCGAACAGCAGCTTGTCGCCATAGGCCTTGGAGATGTTCTTGGCCTCGATCACCTTGCCGCCCAGGCGCTCGGGCACCTGGATAACGATCTGCGCCTTACCCGGAGAGCGGTTTTCCTGGGATGCGACCAGTTGCTCGAACTTGGCGATACGCGCCTTCGACTTGGTCTGACGGCCCTTGGGCCCCTGCCTGATCCATTCCAGCTCGTCCTTGATCGCCTTCTGGCGGCCGGATTCCTCGCGGGATTCCTGCTCCAGGCGCTGCGCCTTCTTCTCCAGATAGGTGGAGTAGTTGCCTTCATAGGGGAAATATTTCCCGCGATCGAGTTCCAGGATCCAGCCGACGACATTGTCGAGAAAATAGCGGTCGTGGGTGATCATCAGCACCGCGCCGGCATATTCCTTGAGATGATTTTCCAGCCATTCGACACTCTCGGCGTCAAGATGGTTGGTCGGCTCGTCGAGCAGCAGGATGTCCGGCTTCTGGATCAGCAGGCGGGTCAGCGCGATGCGGCGCTTCTCACCGCCCGACAGGCTTTCGACCGACCAGTCCGAAGGCGGGCAGCGCAGCGCCTCCATCGCGATTTCCAGCTGGTTGTCGAGCGTCCAGCCATCGACCGCGTCGATCTGTTCCTGGAGCGTACCCATTTCCTCCATCAGCGCGTCGAAATCTGCGTCCTCCGGCGGATCCGCCATGATCATGCTGATCTCGTTGAAGCGATCGAGCTTGTCCGCGGTTTCGCGCGCGCCGTCCTTCACATTCTCAAGAACGGTCTTGGCGGGATCGAGCTGCGGCTCCTGCGCCAGATAGCCGACGCTGATATTCTCGCCCGGCCAGGCCTCGCCGCTATATTCCTTGTCGATGCCGGCCATGATCTTGATCAGCGTCGACTTGCCGACGCCGTTGGGGCCGACGATGCCGATCTTGGCACCGCGATAAAATTGCAGATTGATACCGTTGAGCACCGGCTTGGGGGCGCCGGGAAAGCTCTTGGTCATGTTCTTCATGACGAAAGCATATTGAGAGGAGGCGGACATTGTTCGAGCAGCTCCGAAGCGACAGACGAGAAATTTGGGGCGGGGTTAGCGGAGGCCGCGCGCATTGGCAAATGGCGGCGAGGCAGTTAGATCATCAGCCATGCTGAAAATGCGATCGATTCCGTTCGTTACCGCTTTGTTGGCCAGCCTTGTCCTCTCCCCTGCCGCCCTCGCTGCCTCAGCCGTTCAGGTCGATGCGATTCGTGCGGCGGCGTTGGAGGATCGGGTCGCGATGGATTTCGTGGAGGGACTGACGACCGAAGTCGGGCCCCGCCCCGCCGGCACGCCACAGGAAGCTCGCGCCCGTGACTGGGCTGTCGCGAAGCTCATTGCGCTCGGCTTTTCCAATGTGCGCGCCGAACCCTATCGCATGCCCGTCTGGCAGCGCGGCCGGGACGAAGCGCGCATCCTGTCCCCCTTCCCGCAAAAGCTCCTCGTCGCCGCGCTCGGCAACAGCGCCTCCACGCCGGCCAAGGGGATCGAAGGCGATGTCGTCTATTTCCCCACCCTCGCGGTTCTGGAAGCGGCACCGGAAGGCAGCCTGAAAGGCAAGATCGCCTTCGTCAGCCATGCCATGCAAGCGACGCAGGACGGCTCCTCCTACGGCTATTTCGGCGCCGCCCGCCGACAGGGACCAAGCATCGCGTCGAAAAAGGGCGCAGTCGCCATCCTCATCAAGTCGATCGGCACCGACAGCCACCGTCTGCCCCATAGTGGCGTACAGATATGGGCGCCCGGCGCACGGCCGATCCCGGCAGCGGCGCTCAGCGTGCCCGATGCCGAGCAGCTCGAACGGGTGATCGCGCGGGGCCAGCCCGTGGCCCTTCACCTGACGCTGACCTCCAGGATGCTGAAGGACCAGCCGTCCGGCAATGTCATTGCCGAAATTCCGGGATCCGACCCGAACGGCGGCCTGGTGGTTGCCGCCTGCCATCTCGACAGCTGGGACCAAGGCACCGGCGCGATCGATGACGCGGCGGGCTGCGGCATCATTGCCGCTGCGGCCCTCCATGCGGCAAAGAGCGGCACGCCCCGCCGGACGATCCGCATCCTGATGGCCGGCGCGGAGGAAGTCGGCGGCGACGGTGCCCGCGCCTATTTCGCCGCCCATGGCAAGGAGCCGCATGCCATGGCGATGGAATCGGATTTCGGCGCCGATCGCGTCTGGCGCGTCGATTTCAAGTTGCCCGGCAATCATGACGACCTTGTCCGCCGCATCGCCGGCGGACTCGCGCCGCTCGGCATTGCCGCCAGCCGCATACCCGCAGGCGGAGGCGCTGACATCGAACCATTGGTGCAAGCGGGCGTTTCTGTTGTCGATCTGCAGCAGGACGGCACCCGTTATTTCGACCTGCACCACACGGCCGATGATACGCTCGACAAGATCGATCCCGTTCAACTTAGGCAGAACGTGGCGGCGTGGGCAGTTGCACTTTGTGAAATCGCAGATGCATCAGAAACATTGGGCATCAACTGAACTTTTATAGTAGACAACACTCTGTCGCGTGATTCTGTCGCTTCACCGACGCAGAAAAGCATTGATTTGTGCAACGCACACGTTAATGCGGGTCGCTCGCGTGGATCATGTTTGAACGTGATCGGCGCGGCATTATGCTATGGGAGCCGTACACAATGAAGAAGATCGCTGTTGTTTTCGCTTCGGCCGGCCTGATGGCCCTCGCCGCTTGCGGTGAGAAGCCGGCCAACGAGACCGCGAACGCTTCGAACGCTGTCGTCGAGAACGTTGTCGAGAACGCCGCTAACGCTGCCGACAACGCTGCGAACGCCGCCAACGCTGCTGACAATGCCGCGAACGCTGCGACCAACGCTGCGAACGCTGCCAAATAATCTTCGCGTCAGCAAGATTTTCGAAAGGGCGGGCCGTCTGACGGTCCGCCCTTTTTCTTTG
>DATFDS010000020.1:0-6197 GCA_035251955.1 Sphingobium sp.
AAATGGGTGACGAGGCCGTGCTCCGTCCAGCGGTGGAGGGCGTAGGCGGGCGGGTCGGCGACGATCATGGGGCGGTTGTCAGGACTGTCGGGGTCCATCGGGCGCAGGTCGAGCGCCAGCTGCGGCGCGGTCGAAGAGCAGATGGCGATGGTCGTGCCGTTCCACGGTGCGGTGATGGTGCGGTGGAGGTGGCCGCAGAGGATCGCGACGATGTTGGGGCGGTCCGCAATGGTCGCGGCGAAGCTTTGGACCCAGGGTTCCTGCGGATGAGTGTTCATCCAGTCGATGCCGACCTCGACCGGCGGGTGGTGCATGACGATCAGGGTGGGCGTTGCCGCGTCCTCGTCGAGGCGGGCGGCGAGCCAGGCCGCGCGGGCGGAGCAGAAGGCGCCGCCGTGGCGGCCGGGCTCGAGCGTATCGAGCATGATGATCCGGCGGCCTGACAGGTGGATCGTATATTGGAGGAAGCCGTCTTCCTGCGGGGCATCGGGGAAAATCTGCGCGAAATTCTCGCGGTCGTCATGATTGCCCATGCCGAACCAGACCGGCATTTCACATTGGCCGAAGGCGTCGGCGATCTGGCGATAGCTGTCCAGGTCGCCATGTTCGGTAAGATCGCCGGTCGCGAGGATCAGGTCGGGGCGGTTGGGGCCTTCGTTGAGGGCGCGCAGGACCTGGTCGAGGCGCTTGCGGTTGAATTCGGCCGGATTGTTAGGGTCGAAGCCCAGATGAATGTCCGTGACCTGTGCGATCAGCATGGCCTTGTCGTTCCCCCTCAACTGTCGCGGCCGGTTTTCCGGGGCCTGTCCCCCGGATCTCTTCTGACGCTTTGGCTGGCCGGCGTCCATGGGGCGCCGTCGTCGATATGATAGCTGTGGCACATGGCGCAGCCCGAAGGGACGTCCGCCTTAGCCTTTTCGCCGCCGTGACAGGTGCGGCAGCTGTCGAGGCCGGGCAGCAGCAACTGGCGCGCGTCATGGGATTTGGGCGCGGCGTGGCAGCTTTCGCAGGTCTCGGTGCGGTGCGCCTTATGGTCGAACCAGCCGTTCATCATGTAGCGCATCGGCTGATGCACCGGCGTCACCTGCCAGCCGGCGCCGCCCTTCGTGACCGTGTGGCAGTCGTAGCAGGCGCCGCCCTTCGAGAAGATAGCGCGGATGGCGTCATCGGCGCGGGAGGGCCGCGCGGCGGCGGCGCCGAACCAGGCGTGGTAGAGCTTCCCCTGCGCATAGTCGCCGGGCCGGCGTCTCGCCATGCCGCTCAAGCCGATCGGCTGGGCCGGGCCGGTCGAGCGATAATAAGCGCGCAGGTCGGCGACCACCTGTTCGGGCTGGCCGTGGCGCAAGGTGCGGACGGTGCCGCCGATCGTTTCGAAGGCGAGGCTGTGGCAGGACTGGCAGTCGCGTTCCATGTCGACGGGCAGGAAGCGCACGCCGTCGGCGGTGGGACGGTGGCAATCCTTGCAGGCGAGCGCGTCGCCATAGCCATTCTGGGCGCTCAAGGTGCGGGCCATGCGGGCGACGCCGCCGGTCTTCGACAGATGCAGGTCGTGCGGGAATTTGAGGCCGCTGTCGTCCGTCGGCCTGGCGTCGAGCGAGGCGCGGGTGAAACGCGGGTGCTGGCCCGGTACATATTGGACAAGCGCCGAGAATTGCGGGTGGTCGGTGCCGAAGTCGCTCGCATTGGCGAGCTTGCTGTCTTTCAGGCGATCCTTGAGCGTGCCGTGGCAGTCGGTGCAGAAAGCCTGCGGGGCCGGCTGCATCGGGCCGGCGCCTTCATGTTCGCGGTGGCAGTCGACGCAAGCGCCTTCGGGCGGCTTGCCGAAGGCGGCGGCGACGCTGGCGAGCAATGCGCCGCCCAGGCCTGGCTGCGCGCGGGCCATGGCGATGCGCGCCGCGGGGGCGTGGTCGTGGACCGACTTGTGGCAGGTCTGGCAGGCGGAATCGCGGACCGAGACGAAGGCCTTCTGGTGGCAGCTTTCGCATTTGCCTTCGAGCGCATGGTGGGCCTGGCTCAAGGGGCCGGAGGACCAGGCGCCATCGCCCTTCACGCTGTAGATGGTGCGCGTGTCGGTGGCGGGGCGGCTGGCGTAGCTCCAGATCGGGATGGCGAGGAAGCCGATCAGGATGGCGATCGCCAGCCCCCATGCGGTGAGGCGCTTGCCCGGCAGGTGGCGCGCCAGGGAGAAGACGCGGGCCTCCTCCTTTTCCTCCGAGGCGTCGGAGACGGCATCGACACGGCGGATCGAAAGGATGGTCGCGCCGTCTTCGCGGGACACGGTGACGCGGTGGCCGCCGAAGCGCAGTTCCGCGCCCTTGGCCGCATCGATCTCGGCTTGCCGTGTGGTGCGGCCTTCGAGGTCGAAGCCAAGCGTGCCGGTCGCGCGGACGCGGATGGTGCGCTCGTCGACCTGCTCGATGCGCGCGTGGTCGGGCTCCAGCGCGAGGTCGGGGAGGTGGATGTCGTTCTCGGCAGCGCGGCCGAGCGACAGCTGGGGCTTGGCGAGCGTGGCGGTGCGGACGATCTCGCGGCCGTCGGCGGTGAGGCTGATCTGGCGGACTTGGAAGCTCATCGGGCGCTCACCAGTAGAAGAAGACGCTGACGATGTGCGCGGTGAGCGCGGCCAGCAGGGCGAAGGTGGCGGGCACATGGACGTAGAGCCAGATTTCCAGCAGCGCCTTCAATTTGAGGTGGCGGCGCAGGCGCGCGAGCATGGCCTGCTTGCGTTCGAGCAGGGCGTCGATCTTTTCCAAGGGCTCCTTGCCGGTATCCGGGTGATCGGCGGTCCAGTAGCGCAGGCTGGCCTGCGCCCTGGCGGTGGCGCAGCGGGGATAGCGGCCTGACAGGCGCGAGAGGAGGCTGCCGCCGAATGGGTCGTCGTCCAGCGACTGGCGGACGAGAGCGGCCTGGGTCTGGGGGAGCGGCTGGGCAGCGTCGTGCAATTGGCGGTCGATGGCGCGGACCGCTTCGAGCATCTGTACCTGCGTCATTTCCGCGCGGTTGTTGCTGAGCGCGGTGGGGAGCGTCGCATAGACGGTGATGCCGAACAGGCCGGAGAGGATCACCAGCATCATCAGCGCATAGGCCAGCGTGTGGACGTTCCATCCGAGCTGGAAGCCGGTATGCAGCGTGCCGATGACGATCAGGCTGAGGCCGAGATAGACATGGGCGCTGGTCCAGGCTTTCAGGGACCAGCGGCCGCGGGTCATGGCGCGTTTGCGCAGGCCGAGCAGCGTCAGCCAGAGGATCAGGCCGACGCCGATCGTGCCCATGGTGTAGCCATACCAGCTGCCGCCATTGTGGCGCGGGGTGACGTCGATCAGCAGATAGCTGGCGATGGCGACGAGGCAGAGGATTGTCGCGATCTTCAGCCAGCGGAAATTGGCGTGGCGCAGGAAGCCGTCATGGAGGGTTTCGCCCTTGGTGCGGCGGGAGGTGGTTGCGCGGGTGGCCATTACAGTGGGGCCGCTGGGATTTGGAGCGTCATTCCCGCGAAGGCGGGAATCCATCTCCCGTACCTAGCGTTAAGCGGAACGGTTGGGAGATGGGTCCCCGCTTTCGCGGGGATGACAGAATGGCGGATGATCATGCTCAATTTGCCTCCCGGTCGAGGCGGGCGACCGTGAGGAAATCTTCCGGAGAAACGCGGATGGCGGCGCCGGTCGGGCAGGCGCGCACGCAGGCGGGGCCGCCCTCGATCCCCGAGCACATGTCGCATTTGATGGCTTTTTTCGGCTTTTCGATGCCGGGTTGCGTGTTTTTATAGCGCCATTTCTTCGATGGCTCGCCGGGGCCGGGGCCTTGCCCAAAGAACATCCAGCTGAGCAAGCCCGGCTTCTTGGGCGGCACGCTGTCCATGCGGATCACGCCATAGGGGCAGTTGCGCTGGCAATTGCCGCAGCCGATGCAGGTGTCGTCGATGAAGACTTCGCCGTCGGGGCCGCGATGGATGGCGTTGGGCGGGCAGTCGGCCATGCAGTGCGGATGCTCGCAATGGCGGCAGCTGGTGGGAACGTGGAGATGGGCGTAGGTGCGCCCGGCTTCTCGGTCGAGGCGGGAGAGGCCCTCATGGCTGTCGGCGCAGGCCTTTTCGCAATTGTCGCAGCCGACGCAGAGATGCTCGTCGATGAGGAGGACGTCGGTCGCTTCGCCGATGCCGTTGTCGACCAGGAATTTCGCTGTCTCGCTATACATGTCGACGACGGTCGAGAAGCTGTCCTTGCGGCTTTCGATGAAGGCGTTGACGTCCTGCCGCGCGGCCATGTCGCGGCGCGCGCGTTCGAGCAAGGCGGGCCTGGCGGCCATCAGCCGGGCGAAGGCGTCGCCGTTCAGCTTGATGACTTCGGACTTGACCGTGGCCTTGACGGTGGCGGTGCGGGGGCCGCCGGCGATCAGCGCCATTTCGCCGACATAGGAGCCGGCGGGAAGGTAGGAGAGGAAGACGTTCTTCCCCCCGATCTTCTTCTCCACGATCATGGAGCCGACGCGGATCACATAGATGTCGTTGCCAAGGTCGCCCTCGGTGAGGATCGCTTCGCCTGCCTTCACCGTCTGGATCTGCGCGCTGTCGAGGACTTCGGCGAGGTCGGTGGGCGTGAGGCCCGCGCCGAACAGCTGGAGCAGCTGCCGCTCGGTCGAGATGCGGGTGATGGCGCGCTTGGCGGGCGGGTTGGAGGACATGAGCTTCAATGCCGCGGTGCGCGACACTTCCACCATGATCGAGTCCGTGCCCGCGCGCACCGTGGAGCCGCGACGTCGCCCGGAGATGAGGCCGACTTCGCCGAAGATCGAGCCTTGATCGATAGCGACGTTGGTTTCGGGGGCGACCTTCACCAGCGCCTGGCCCTGGGCGATACCGAAGAGGGAGGAGCCGGGGTCGAATTTCTCGAAGATGACGTCCCCGGCGCGGTAGGCGCGCACTTCGCTGTCGAGCATGAACTCGCGCATCTGCAAGGGAGAGAGCCCTTCGAGGATCGAGACGTTGGTGCGGAGATATTCGAGCCAGTCGGCGACGCCGCGCTTTTCGGGCAGCTCCGCGAATTTGGCGGCGAGGATCGGTTCGTCGGCGGGCTTGAGGTCGCGGTTGCCGTTGATGAACTCGACGACGTCATAGCCCTGGTTCATGCAATGCTTGATCAGCGGATAGCCCGCCAGCGCGCCGATGACGAAGATGCCGGGCGCGGTGCTTTCGAACACCGGGGAAAGCTGGGGGAAGGCGAGGCGGTCGCTGCTGGTGAAGGCGATGCCGCAGCTTTCGACGAAGGCGCGCGGCGGGGCCGAACCCATGCGGGCGATGACGCGGTCGCAGGGGCGCTTCACCTCGCCATCGCGGCTGTCGAGCGTGATGAAGCCCGGCTCGATCTTCGCCGTGGTGGTTTCGGTCATGATGGTGAGGCGGCCGGCTTCGGCGGCGGCCATCAGCGCCTTGACGTTGGCGGGCTTGGCACTGGCGAATTCGGCCGAGCGGTTGAGGATGGTGACGGTGTTGCCCTGCGCCGCATCGGCGGCGAGGCCGAGCGCATTTTCGATGCCCGCGTCGCCGCTGCCGATGACGGTGATATGCTCGTCATTATATTCGGCGGGGTCGTCCAGCTGATACTGGACATGGGGCAGGTCCGCGCCGGGGACGCGGATGAGGTTGGGATTGCCCTGGGTGCCGATGGCGAGGATGACGGCGTCGGCGACGATCTCCCGCCCATCGGTCAGGGTCAGGCGGTAGGGCGGGGCGAGGCGCTGGATTTCCCTGGTTTCGCTGGTGCCGTCGCGCTTGCGCTCGGTGATCGCGTGGACGCTGCCGGGGATGGGGGCGCCGGTGCCGGCGATCGCCTTGACCTCGGCATTATAGGCGACGTTGATGCCCTGCGCTGTGGCCTGCTCGTTCCAGCGGCCAAGGATCGCCTCGCGCTTGCCGGCGTCGAAATCGAAGTCGGAGCGGAGCACGAGTTGGCTGGGCGTCGCCATGACGTGCTTGCCCTTCTGATATTTGAAGATCGTGTCGGACAGATGGTCCGTCTTTTCGATCAGCAGGTGCGACAGGCCCAGCTGCGCCGCGCGTGCAGCCGCACTCATCCCCGCCGGCCCCGACCCGACGATCGCGATACGCACGCGGTCAGTCACGCAAAGATTCCCCCCAAGTCCCCTGGGACATGCTCCTGCCGTTATATGGCGTCTGGATCAAGTCTTTGGGCACTCTATCA
>DATFDS010000021.1:0-2741 GCA_035251955.1 Sphingobium sp.
CAATGACAGCCCGCTTCGCTGGGTCGCCGGCCTCTATTATTTCCGGGACAAGTCGAACTGGTTTTCGGAGATCCTGCAGCAGGGACCGGCGATCCAGCCGCCCTTCTTCACGACCAACGTCATCACCAATTCCTTCCAGAAGACCCGATCGCTGGCCGCCTTTGGCCAGGCCACCTATGATTTCGGCCAGGGCACCAGCCTGACCCTGGGGCTTCGCTACACCGACGACCGCCGTTCGGTGCTGGGAGCCACATCAGCCATCGTGGTCGGCGGCATTCCGATCGGCGTCATCCAGGCGGGCGACGCCAGCAAGACCTTCCGCAAGCTGACCTGGCGCGCGTCGCTGGATCATCAGTTCTCGCGCGATATCATGGCCTATGCCTCCTACAATCGCGGGTTCAAGAGCGGCGGCTTCAACGCCACCCTGCTGACCGATCCGCCCTACGACCCCGAAGTGCTCGACGCCTATGAAGTCGGCCTGAAGAGCGAATTGTTCGACCGGCATCTTAGGATGAACCTGGCTGCCTTCTATTATGACTATTCCAACATCCAGGTTCGTTATTTCCCGCCCAGCGGGCAGATCGGCATCAAGAACGGGGCTTCCGCCAAGATTTACGGTCTCGAACTGGACGCCACCGCGCTGCTCACCGATCACTTCCGCGTGACCGGCGGCCTCACCTGGCTGGATCCGCGCTTCGGCCGCTTCCCCAATGCCGATTCCTTCGTGCCCACCGGGGTTGGCGGCAATGCCCAGATCAAGGTCGACGCGACCGGCAACCAGATCCCCTTCGCCAGCAAGTTCACCGCAACTCTGGGCGGGCAATATAGCGCCCCGCTGCTGGGCGGCGAGGTGACGGCCGATGTCAACGCACTCTACAATGACGGCTTCTTCACCGAAATCGACGAAGGCCGGCGGCAGAATGATTATATCCTCCTGAACGCCAGCCTCGGCTGGGTCGCGCCCAATCAGGCCTATTCGATCAGCCTCTGGGGCAAGAACCTCACCAACGAGGCCGTTCTCCTGAGCAAGGACGGCGCCGTCCACGGCACCGCCGCGTCCTACCAGCCGCCACGCACCTATGGCGTGACCCTTGGACTGAAATTCTGAGCTTCATCAGTGTGGCGGCAGCAATGTCGCCACACCTTCCTGCCGTTTCCCCATTGTCTGGAGATGACAAACAATGAGCGATGCCCTGCCCGTTACCCTGATTCACGGCGGTCAGATCGTGACCCAGAACCAGCGGCGCGAAACGCACGAGGCGATGGTCATCGGCAACGGAAAGGTCATAGCCACCGGCACGCTGGACGATATGCGATCGGCGGCGGGCTCCGGGGCACGAACGCTGGACCTGGACGGCGCCACGGTCATTCCCGGCCTCATCGATAATCACCCGCATTTCCTCCACTATGGCGGGTTCGACACCATCGCCCTGCAACTTTACGACGCGCGCGACCATGCGGATATCCTCGCCCGCATTCGCGAGCGGGCCGCCGTCACTCCGGAAGGCGGATGGATTTTCACCAGCCCGATCGGCGAGCCGCACTATTTCATCCGCTGGTCCTACGAGGATCTGCCCGAAGGGCGGCTGCCCAACCGCTGGGAGCTGGACGCGGCCGCGCCCAACCATCCGGTCGTAATTCAGGCGTTCGCGCCCGTTACACCCAATATCTGCGCGATGAACTCTCTGGCATTGAAGATCCTCGGCTTCGACAGCAGCCTGCCCGACGAGATCGAAGACGTCTTTCCGGAAAAAGACGCCGATGGGCAGCTCACCGGCATCTTCAGGGGGCGGGTTTCGTCTTATTATAACAGCAGCATGTTCTGGCTGACCCGCGTCATGGGCATGACGCCGATGCCCGACGACAACGTCTGGTATCGCGGCGCACTGTTGGGACAACATCGGGCGGCAAGCCGCGGCGTGACCAGCGCCTATGAAGCCCATGCCATGGATGCCAATCATCTCGCCGCCTATCAGCGTTTGCGGGACGATGGAATGCTCAGGATGCGCGTGCTCGGAGCGCTCGAACTGGCGCCTAGCGCCTTCGACGCCGGGCTGGGCATCACGAAGGAGCACGTCCGCGCCAATCTGGCGCTCGCAAAGGCGCTGCAGTCGGTCAATGATCCCCTGTTCCGGATCGGCGGGATGACCATGGCGGTCGGAGCACCCGCCTATTCCGGCGATCTCAGGCTGGATCGCGAATATCGGGGACCGTTCGGCAAGCCCACGCGCGGCACGCTGGCCATTTCGCGCGATCTGCAGCGTGAAATCCATGCCTACAGCCTCGCAAACGCGATCCGGCTCAACATCCTCCACTGCGGCTTTCAGGATCACCGGGAGTTTTTCGAAGAGATCGATTCGGCTGGCTTGCATCTCCGCGGACGGGAATGGGTCATCCAGCATAATATCTTCATCGATGACGAGTCCATCCGGCGCTACGCCGAGCTGGAATTTCATCTGACGACGACGCCCAGCTTCTGTTGGGGCAAGGGCGACATGTATGCCGAACGTATCGGCGAGGATGTCCTGAAGGACATGACTCCGATGGGCCGGATGTTCGCCGCCGGACTCAATGTCGGCCTGGGCAGCGACTGGGGGCCAGTGAGCCCGTTCGAGAGCATGGCGCTTACGGAGACGCGGGAGATGGGACGGTCCGGTCGCTGCCTCGATCAGCCCGAAAATGTGCTGACGCGGCAGCAGGCGATGGACGGTTGGACAGTCAACAATGCCAGGCTGATGCAT
>DATFDS010000022.1:0-27315 GCA_035251955.1 Sphingobium sp.
CGGCTCGACCGGATGGAAGCCGCCGATATCGACCGTGCCGTCATGCCGCAGCCCCTGCGTCTCGCGCGCTGATTCCTTGCCCGCGCCGCCCATCATGTCGGTCATCATGACCTCATCCATGCAGCGCTTGCCCGGCTGCGCACACATGTTGAGCGCGGCGTGGAACAGCTTGGGTTCGACCCCGGCGAAATATAGGGGCGGCACCTTCTCGCTCGGCTGCTCCAGCTTCACATAGGTCGCCCGATCGAGCTTCGCGCCGCTCGCCTTGACCTTCGCGACCCACTGGTCGAACCCGGCCTTGTCCAGCGCATGAAAGCGAAAGCGCATGTTGGAAAAGCCCGCGCCTGAATAATTGGCGGAAAAGCCCTCGAAATTGCCCGGCTTGTTGGCGACGGCATGCAGCACCGTCTGCATCCCCGGCATCGCATAGATCTGCCCGGCCAGTGCCGGCACGAAGAAACTGTTCATCAGCGTCGAGGAGGTGATCTTGAACTCGATCGGCTGGTCGACGGGCGCGGCCAGCTCATTCACCGTGGCGATGCCCAACTCCGGGTAGATGAACAGCCATTTCCAGTCCATCGCCACCACTTCGACCTGCAGCCGCTTGGCCGCCGGTTCGACCTTGCGCTGCGGGTCGAGGCGCTCGATCGGCCGATAGGGATCGAGCAGGTGCGTGCTGGACCAGGTGATCGCGCCCAGCGCGATGATGATCAGCAGAGGCGCCGACCAGATCAGTAGTTCCAGGCTGGTCGAATGATCCCAATCGGGATCATAATCCTTCGCCTGCGCCTTCTCGCGATAGCGCCAGGCGAACCACAGCGTCATCGCCATCACCGGCAGGATGATCAGCAGCATCAGCAGCGTCGAGACCAATATCAGATCACGCTGTTGCACCGCGACATCGCCGGCGGGCGACATGACCACCCAGTCGCAGCCCGCCAGGGGGAGCAGCAGGAGTGGCGCGAATCGACGCATAACGGCGGCTGAATAGATGGATCGGCGAGCAGTCATGCTGCCCGCATAGGAGGGGTCGGCCGGGATCGACATTGGACCTTTTGTCCTATCCCCTCGCAGGCGCAAAATAGGGCAATGGCCATTTCGACCACCGGTATGATTCGCTATGCTGCAACGATGTTGGGCATGGATCGTTCCCGCAGCATGAAGGCTTGTCCGACCCGATGAACGCCGCGACCACCACGCCATCCTCCACGTCGCTGGAACGCGACGCGCGCGCCATCACCGCGCGCGACCACCGCGTCGCTCCCGGCGAAATCGCGATCGGCGTGATCATCGGTCGCACGTCGGAATTCTTCGATTTCTTCGTCTATGCGATCGCGTCCTGCATCGTCTTCCCGGCGCACGTCTTTCCTTATCTGAGCCCGCTTGCCGGCACGCTCTGGTCCTTCGCCATCTTCGCGCTCGCCTTCATCACGCGCCCGATCGGCTCCTTCCTCTTCATGGCGGTCGACCGGGCCTATGGCCGGGGCGTCAAGCTTACCATCGCCTTGTTCCTGCTCGGCGGATCGACCGCCTTCATCGCTTTCCTTCCGGGTTACGAGACGATCGGCATCTGGTCGGCGGTGCTGCTCGCCGCCTTCCGGGCAGGGCAGGGCGTGGCGCTAGGCGGCACCTGGGATGGCCTCGCCTCGCTGCTGTCGCTCAACGCCCCGCAGAACAAGCGCGGCTGGTATGCGATGATGCCGCAACTCGGCGCGCCGCTGGCGCTGCTGGTGGCAAGCGGCCTCTTCGCCTTCTTCCTGTCCAGCCTGTCGCGTGCCGATTTCCTCGACTGGGGCTGGCGCTATCCCTTCTTCGTCGCCTTCGCGATCAACGTGGTGGCCCTGTTCGCCCGCCTGCGCATCGTCGTGACGCATGAGTTCGAGCGCCTGTTTGAGGCGCGCGAACTGCAACCCTCGCCGGTTCTCGAAACGATCCGGACCGATGGCCGCAACATCATCATCGGCGCTTTCGCTCCGCTCGCGAGCTTTGCGCTGTTCCACATGGTCACGGTGTTCCCGCTCTCCTGGATCGCGCTCTTCACGAAGCAGCCGCTCGAACGCTTCCTCGTCATCGAAGCCATCGGCGCCTGCGTCGGCGTCCTTGCGATCATCGTCTCTGGCTTCGTCGCCGACATGGTCGGGCGCCGTGCGCTGCTCGCCTGGTCGGCTCTGGGGATCGGCATCTTCAGCATCGTCGCGCCGCTGCTGCTGAACGGCGGCGAACTGGCCGAAATCGCCTTCATGATCCTGGGCTTCATTCTGCTTGGCCTCAGCTTTGGCCAGTCGTCGGGCGTGGTCGCGTCCAACTTCTCCACCGCGACGCGCTACACCGGCTCCGCGCTCACCTCCGACCTTGCCTGGCTCGTCGGCGCCGGCTTCGCGCCGCTGGTGGCGCTGGCGCTGTCCGTTACCTTCGGCCTTGCAGCCTCGGGCGTCTATCTGCTCTCGGGGGCGATCGTCACTGGCCTCGCGCTCTTCATTAACAAGGAGCTTGCGGGCAAGGATCGCTAAGCGGCGTGCCGCATTCGGGCCAATGCCCTGCGGTCGAACCATCCGGTGGGGCCCGGACGCGGCGAAAAGCGCTCCAGCCATTGGGGGTACAATTCGTCTAGGCGCTGTGGCAGCCCGTCCGGGCCTTCCCGCCCCATGATGTCGGACACGATCCGGTTCTGGAAAAAGCGCACCGAATAGTTGATCATCCGGCGATAGTGCATGCGCCAGGTCGCCGGGCGCATCAGCCCCACCGGCTCGCAGAAGAACCCCGCGCCCGGGCAGGCCAGCACCCGCTCGCGCCGCCACGCCGCATCGCTCTGCAGATCGGTATGCGCCCAGGCCGCCACCAGTCCGTCATCGCCGATCAGATCGGCCGGCAGCCGCAACCCGCGCGCCCTGATCCGCGCGACGAACGCACCTGACAGCGCGTAAAGGTCGCCGAACAGCCCGCCTTCCTGGGAGAGCAGCCGCTGATAATGCGCCGCCATCCGCCCGTTGAGCGGCAGCCCCGCCGCCGCATTGACGTCGGCGCGCTCAGCCAACGCCGCCACCAGCGCGTCGATCGATCCCGTGGCGATTTCCGCATCGCCATCCAGGAAGATGACGGCATCCTCACCGCCCGCTAGCCATTCATGGATGAAGCGGTTCCATGTGCGCGATTTTCCGCCCTCGGCCATCTCATGCACCACGATATTCGGGCGGCCCCCTGCGGCGCTCCGCGCTAGCGCCGCCGTCGCATCGGTCGATCCGTTGATCAGCACATGAAAAACCGTGTTTGTCCGGTCCAGCGGCAGCGACGCCAGGCAGGCGCCGATCCGACGCTCCTCCTGATGCGCGAAGATTCCGACGGCGACCCCCATCGCTACCGGAAATCCCAGCCCTGCTGGCCATGCTGCACGGCGTCCAGGCCGTCCGCTTCCTCCTGCGCCGTGCCGCGCATCGGCAGCAGGACCGACAGCAGCAGCGCGACGATCGCCGATCCCACCATCGCCCATAGCGCCACGATCGCCACGCCGATCGCTTGGGCCAGCAGGGCGCTTGCCAGGCTGATCCCCGCCTCAAAGCCGACCCCGCCCAGCAGCGGCTGCACGAACAGCGGCAGCGCAAGAACGCCCGCCACGCCGCCAAGGCCGTGGATCACGAATATATCCGCCGCATCGTCGATCCTGCTGCCGAGCAGCCCCTTGCCCAAGCGGCTGACGATCGCGCCGATCAGCCCGATCAGCATCGCGCCGCCGGGGCCGACCAGCGCCGCCGAGGCGGAAACCGCGACCAGGCCCGCCAACGCACCCGAAATCAGACCCGTCGCCTTGATGCGCCCGCCAGACAGCCGGTCGCCCAGCATCCAGCCCAGCACGCCTGCGCAGGCGGCAAAATGCGCGTTGAGGATCGCGCTCGCGGCATCATCGGTGGCGCCCAGGGCCCATCCGCCGACCATGCCGCCCCAGCCGATCCAGAGCAGCGCGCTGCCTGCGATACCCAGCACGGGCGCATGGCCGGGGTCCGCTGCTGCCCGGCGGCGGCCCAGGATCAGCAGCAGCGCCAGCGCGGAAAAGCCCGCAGCGCCGTGCACCACCAGCCCGCCCGCAAAGTCCATGACGCCCAGCTGCGCCAGCCAGCCGCCGCTCCAGACCCAATGGGCAATAGGCGCATAGACGATCAGCAGCCAGAGCGGCGCGAAAGCCGCGATCCATCCGATCCGCGCTCGCTCGGCCATCGCGCCCGGCAACAGGCAGGCGGCGAAGATCGCCAAGGCCATCTGGAACAGCACGAAGGCGGATTCGGGCACCGTCAGCCCCTCGCGCAGAGCGCCCAATCCCTCGAGCAGCAGGTTCGCGCCGCCGCCCAGCCAGCCGCTGCCCGGTGCATAGGCCAGGCTGTAGCCGATAATCCCCCAGGCCAGTGACGCGCCCGCAGCGACCGCGATCGCTTGCGCCGGCGCCGCCAGCGCATTGCGCACATTGACCAGGCCCGCATGGCGCAGCGCGAGCCCCGGCACCGCCGCCAGCAGCACCAGCAGCGCGCAGACCATCATCCATCCCGTATCGCCGCTGTCGGCAACGGCAACCTGCGCGCTCGCCGGCTGCGGCGCGGCGATGAAGAGAAAGAGGAGAAGCAGGCGAGCGAACATCGGCATATCCGGCAGTCTTGTATCGCCGCCGGTCCTAGCCTTTGACCGGTAAACTTTTCGATAAGCAAGGCTGGGGCGCGCGGCCCCTAATAAGCCTCGCCGCCGCAGGAAATCCGCCCGGTTCCGCGATTTTCCACCTGGCAGGCCGCCTTGCCTATCACCGTCACATCGCCCGATCCCGAACCCGCCACCTTCGCCGTCACCTCGGCCGTCAGCGTGACATTGCCCGGCCCGTCATTGCTCACCACAGCCTGCCGCGTGCGCAGTCCTTCCGCGGCCACGGCGCCCGGTCCGTTGACCCGCACCGTCGCGACGCCCGCCCGCCCGGCCAGCGTCGCCCGCCCGGCGCCCGCCACGCCCAGATTGAGCTGGTCGACATCCACCGCCGCCACGCTGACATCGCCATTGCCACCCAGCACGATCTCGCCGCGCAGCCCCTTCATCCGGCTCACCGAAACCGATCCGCCGCCAGTCAGCACGACGCGTCCCAGCGAGCCGGTCGACAGCCGCAGCGTCGCGCGCCCGGCGGATTTCTCGCCTGGCCGGGGGCGCTCCATCGTCACCGTCATCAGCCGTCCCGACACGTCCACCTTCAGCCGGTCGAGCAGCGCCTGATCGCCCTCTACGCGCGCCGAAGCGCCCGCGCCGGTGGTGATGATCACCTCGACGGGCGCGTCGACCCGGATCGCGTCGAAACTGGTGACGGTAAAGCCCCGGCTCGCCGCAGCCGCCGACTCCGCCAGCGCCAATGAGCCCAGCATCAGTGCGCCCAGCATCAGCGCGCCCGTGCCGTTCCGCCATCTACCCATCATCGGTCGCCAGCCTTTCGCGCGATACGCTTTTCCGTCCAAAGTGATAGCGGCCGCGCCGCGACCCGCAAGGGCTCCTGGAAGCCCGCATCGTCATGGCGGGTCAAAGCCCCTTGTTCGTCGCACCGGATCGGGCAAGATCATGTCCCGAAGCTTTGCGAGGTGAATAGTCGATGCGCATCCTCTGGCGCGCCCTGGCGCTTGCGACACTTATCGGCACATCGACACAGGGCGGGGCAGAGGACAGGGCGGGGCAGTGGTGGTCGCATGTCCAAATCCTCGCCAGCGATAGCAATGAGGGGAGGGCGACCGGCTCTCCCGGCCATGAGCGCGCCGCCGCCTATGTGATCGACCAGTTTCGCGCGCTGGGTCTCGCGCCCGCCGGCAGCGACGGATATCGCCAGCCGATTGCCTTCGTCGAACAGACGATATTGGCGGAGGGCAGCCGCGCAACGCTGGTTGGACGCAAGGGCGAAACGTCGCTGGCCGTGCCGGGCGACATCATCTTTTCGGGCGGAGGCGGGCCGGTTTCGCCCATGGTCGACGCGCCGTTGGTTTTCGCCGGCTACGGCCTGCGCCTGCCTGAGGCCGGCCATGACGATTTCGCCGGGCTCGACATCAAGGGCAAGATCGTCGTGGTGCTTTCGGGCGGCCCTGCGACCATCTCCGGCGCGCTCAAGTCGCATGCCCGCTCCGAACGTACGGCCTGGCTTGCCGAGCGGGGCGCGCTCGGCCTCATCACGCTGGTCACGCCAAAACAGGTGGAGATCCCGTGGTCCCGCCGCGTCGCGCTGGCCAGCGTACCCGCGCTCTATTTCAAGGACGCCGGCCTGCGCGAGACCGCCGGGCCTTTCCTGAGCGCGCAGCTTGATCCCGCCAGATCGGCGCTGCTGTTCGAAGGATCGGGCCATGATTTCGCGACCCTTGCCGCCGCTGCCGATGCTTCGGCGCCCGTGCCCGTCTTCCCGCTCGCCCTGCGGCTGAAGGCGCGCGTCGCGGCGCGCCGTGCCGAACTGTCCTCGCCCAATATCCTCGCCAAACTGCCGGGCAGCGACCCCAGGCTGGCGCATGAATATATCGTCCTTTCGGCGCATCTGGACGGCTATGGCGTCGGCACGCCGATGAAGGGGGACGCGATCTACAATGGCGCGTTCGACAATGCCACGGGCGTCGCCAGCCTGATCGAGATCGCCCGAACCCTGCGCGCGGCCAGGCAGCCGCCCAAACGCTCCATCCTCTTCGCGGTGGTCACGGGGGAGGAGAAGGGACTGCTTGGCTCCCTCTATTTCGCGGCCCGCCCCACCGTGCCGCGCGGGTCGATGGTCGCCAATCTCAATTTCGACATGGCACTGCCGATCTTCCCGCTGACCAGCGTCACCCCGATCGGATATGATCAAAGCAGCCTGGGCAAGGATGCCGAGGCCGTCAGCGCCGCCATGCAACTGCCCATCACGCCCGATCCCTTTCCGGACCGCAACGTCTTCATCCGCTCCGACCAATATAGCTTCATCCGCGCCGGCATACCCGCGCTGTTCTTCAAATATGGGTTCAAGGCCGGAACCCCCGAAGCGGAGGTGGAAAAGGCGTGGCGTGCGACCATCTACCATTCGCCCTTCGACGACACGACACAGCCGGTGCTGCCCGCCGAATCGGTGAAGCTGAACGACTATGTCGCGGCCGTCGCCTTGCGCGTCGCCAATGCGCCCGGACGACCCAGATGGAACAAGGACAGCTTCTTCCGCCGTTTCGCGAAATAGGGCAGGGGCAGGAGATTTCGTCGCCGCCCCAAAAACTTGATCGCATGGCTGGAGGGGCCTAAACCCCCGCCATGACCTATGCCCCCTATCCGGCGCTTCGCCTGCGCCGCACTCGCGCCTCGGCCTGGAGCCGGGCGATGCACGCCGAAAACCGCCTTTCGCCCAGCGACTTCATCTGGCCGCTGTTCGTCACCGAAGGGCAGGGGGTGGAGGAACCCATCACGTCGCTCCCCGGCGTATCGCGCTGGTCGGTGGACCTGATGGTGGAACGGGCCAGGGACGCGCAGGCCGCCGGTATTCCCTGCCTGGCGCTCTTTCCCAACACGCAGCGCGAGCGGCGCAGCGATGACGGTGCGGAGGCGCTCAATCCCGACAACCTCATGTGCCGCGCCATCCGCGCGATCAAGGATGCGGTGTCCGACATCGGCATCCTGACCGACGTGGCGCTCGATCCCTATACCGCGCATGGCCAGGACGGCCTGCTCGACGAGGCAGGCTATGTCGTCAACGATGCGACCATCGACGTCCTGATCGGCCAATCGCTCAATCAGGCGGCGGCGGGCGCCGACATCATCGCCCCCAGCGACATGATGGACGGCCGGGTGGGTGCGATCCGCGAAGCGCTGGAGGAGGAAGGCCATGCCAATGTGCAGATCATGGCCTATGCCGCCAAATATGCGAGCGCCTTTTACGGGCCCTTCCGCGACGCGGTCGGCTCCAGCGGGCTGCTGAAGGGCAACAAGAAAACCTATCAGATGGATCCCGCCAACGGCGAGGAAGCGCTGCGCGAAGTCGCGCTCGACATCGCGGAGGGCGCGGACAGCGTGATGGTGAAGCCGGGCCTGCCCTATCTCGACATCATCGCGCGGGTCAAAGACGCCTTCGCCGTGCCCGTCTTCGCCTATCAGGTGTCGGGCGAATATGCGATGATCGAAGCCGCCGCCGCCGTGGGGGCAGGGGACCGTGACGCGCTGGTGCTGGAAACGCTGATGGCGTTCAAGCGCGCGGGCTGTTCGGGCGTCCTCACCTATCACGCGCTCCACGCCGCGCGGCTGCTGGAGCGTTAACGCTCCAGCTTGTTTATTGTCGCATTTTCCGAGCCGTTGACCGTAGAGGGTCAACTTGAAAATGCTTCAGGGAGCTTGACATGACCGATCATCCCGACACCACCATCCTGCCGCTCAACGGCAAGATGCCCGTCATCCACCCCAGCGCCTTCATCGCGCCGGGCTGCCGCATCATCGGCGATGTGGAGATCGGTCCGGATGTCAGCATCTGGTATAATTGCGTGATCCGCGCGGACGTCAATTTCATCCGCATCGGCGCGCGCACGAATATCCAGGACGGCACAGTGGTCCATTGCGACAGCCCCGGCGACCGCGTCGATGGACGTCCTGACGCGGGCTGGCCTACCATCATCGGGGAAGATGTGCTGATCGGCCATCTGGCGATGATCCATGGTTGCGTGCTCAGCGACCGGGCCTTTGTCGGCATGGGCGCGATGGTCATGAGCGGCTGCACGGTGGAAAGCGACGCCATGCTCGCGGCGGGGGCGCTACTTTCCCCCGGCAAGACGATCGGCCACCGCCAGCTCTGGGCGGGCCGCCCAGCCAAATATATGCGCGATCTGACGGACGAAGCGCTGATCGACATGCGCGAGGGTGTCGATCATTATGTCCACAATGGCAAAGCGCACAAAGGCGCGGTCAAAGCGGCTTTCTCGGGCGATTAGGCCAGCCTGCGAGGAGCGTTAAGGCTGAGTCAGCCGCCCCTTGAGCGCGTCGATCCGGTCATTCTGTCCATCGACAATGGCGAGGGCCGAAGCCCGTGCCGCGTCGATCGCATCTACCCCGTCGCTGGCCTTGCCTTCCGCCACTGCATTGCTGCGCTCGACATAGAGGACGTCGAGGCTGGCGAGCGCTGATACGCTGTCGTTGCGTGCCGACTCCAGGGCACTAAGCGCGCTCTGCGCCGCGACCCAGGCCTCGCTCGACACGGCCGAGCCGGAAGCCGCCCTGGCTGCCCGATCCGCGGCCGGCCAAGCCTTGTCGAAGGCCGCGCTGCCGGCCTGCGCCTGGGCGGAGAGCTTGTCGATCTGCGCCTGCAGCGCGGGGTCGCTTTTGACCGGGGCCGGCGTCGCCGCCGCTTCGCCCATCGGCGCATTTTCGATCGGCCGCTTGGCGAGCGAAGGATAGCCGGTCAGCGTCCCCGCGCAACCGGAGAGGAACAGGGCGATGGAGGGCAGCAGCCGGCGCAGGATCATGGCGTTGATCTAGGGTGCGAAACGACAGCGCGCAATGCCGCTCAGCGCGACAGTGCCGCCGCCTCGCGTGCCAGGGTTTCGATGGTCGCCGGATCGACCGGCCCCTTGGGCACGACCCAGCTGCCGCCGACGCATTTGATGAAGGGTTCGGCCAGCCACTTCGGCGCGCTTTCCGCCGTGATACCGCCAGTCGGGCAGAAACGCGCTGTGTGCAGCGGCGCCGCCAGGGCCTTGAGCGCGGGTAGGCCACCCGACGTCTCGGCCGGGAAGAATTTGAAGTGCGACAGCCCCATATCCATGCCGCGCATGATGTCGCCCGCCGTCGCGGTGCCGGGGAGGAAGGGGATGCCCGCCGCAATCGCCGCCTTGCCCAGCGGCTCGGTCAGGCCGGGGCTGACGATGAAGCGCGCGCCCGCTTCCATCGCCGCGTCGAGCTGCGCCGGATTGAGCACGGTCCCCGCGCCGACCACGGCACCCTCGACCTTGGTCATTTCGCGGATCACGTCCAGCGCCGCCGGCGTGCGCAGCGTCACTTCCAGTGCGGGCAGTCCGCCCTTCACCAGCGCCTGCGCGATCGGGAGCGCGTCCTCGACCCGATCGACCACCAGCACCGGGATCACCGGCGCCAGTTCCATCACCTGTTCTACGCTCAAACCCATTATTTCTTCTCCCGAAAGGCTGCGGCGGCGCCGTACAGCCCGATTTCATCATGCAGGGCGAGGCGGATCGGCACGGCCTTCATCAGACTTTCGAACCGCCCCTTGGCGGTAAAGCGCTGATGGAAGCCGCTCTGCGGCAGCAGGGCGCGCATCCGCTGGGTCAGGCCGCCGGCCAGCACCACCATATGGGGGCCCTGCGCCAGGGCGAGATCGCCCGCGACCGAGCCATAGGACATGCAGAAACGTTCCAGCGCCGCGCGCGCGAACTCGTCCGTGCCGTCGATGGCCGCCTGCCACAGCTCGGCATCCTCCATCAGCACGACGCGGTCATGGCCGATGGTCGCCATCGCCTTGTAGATATTGTTGAGGCCCGGCCCCGACACGATCCGCTCGGTCGACACGCGCAAAAACTTGTCGCGCAGATAGGCGAGAATCTTCTCCTCCAGCGGATCGAGCGGCGCGAAGTCCAGATGCCCGCCTTCGGTCGCGATGACATGCGGCTCGCCATCGTCGAAGGCGATCATCGCCACGCCCAGGCCCGTGCCGGGGCCAAGGATCGTCACCCCGCCGTCGCGCGGGAAAGGCTTGTCCTCCCCGAACAGCAGCGGCAGATTGTCCTGCGGCAGGCGGGCGACGGCATGGGCCACGGCCTCGAAATCATTGACCAATCGCAGATGCTTGAGGCCCAGTTCCTCATCCAGCGTATCCGGCCGGACCGTCCAGCTGCTGTTGGTCAGCTTGATCACGTCCCGTCCGATGGCGGTGGCAAAGGCGATGGAAGCCGAAGTCGGCAGGCCGCCGCCTTCATCCGCAACAAAGGCCGCCCAGCAGGCCTGAAGGCTGGGATAGTCGGCCACCTTATATTTGCGCACCTTGCCCAGCGTCGGCACGCCCCGCGCATCCAGCTTGGCGCGGGCGAAGCGGGCATTGGTCCCGCCAATGTCGGCTGCGATAATTTCGGTCATGAAAGACCTCTCCATTCCTATTCGTCATCCCAGCGTAAGCTGGGATCTCAGGCATGAATGCACGGCATAGCCTCATGAGAGCCCAGCTTGCGTTGGGATGACGGGTGTGGGTTTTAAATTTCGATTTCCATCGCCGCGAGGATCGGCGAAGCGCCAGCCTCGGCCAGATCGCTATGATGGCGGAACAGCGCGAACAGTTCGCGGCCGGTGTCATAGGGGGCAGGGGGCGCCGGCGGAATCGCCCGCGCATCCCATGTCGCCGCGTCGACCAGCGCCGTGATCTCGCCGGTCTGCGCACAGACGCGTACCAGATCGCCATCGCGCAGCTTGCCGATCGCGCCGCCGCCCAAGGCTTCGGGCGACAGATGAATGGCCGCAGGCACCTTTCCGCTGGCGCCAGACATGCGCCCGTCCGTGACCAGCGCCACGCGGAAGCCGCGATCCTGCAATACGCCCAGCGCCGGAGTCAGCTTGTGCAGTTCCGGCATGCCGTTCGCCCTGGGGCCCTGGAAGCGCACGACGACGACGACGTCGCGTTCCAGTTCGCCCGCCTTGAAGGCGCGCAGCACATCGTCCTGATCATGGAAGATCGCCGCCGGTGCCTCGATGGTCCAGCGTTCCTTGTCGACCGCGCTCACCTTCATGACGCAGCGGCCGAGATTGCCCGAAAGCAGCTTCATCCCGCCATCCGCGCTGAAGGGATCGGACACGGGCCGCAGGATCGTTGCGTCGCGCGATTCCGGTACGTCCTTCCAGACCAACGCGTCATTCTCCAGCACCGGCTCCTTGCCATAATCGGCAAGGCTCTTGCCCGCGACGGTCGGAATGTCGCCATGTAGCAGGCCGTTTTCCAGCAATTCGCGGATGACATAGCTTATCCCGCCCGCCGCGTGGAAATTGTTCACATCGCCCGAACCGTTCGGATAGACCCGCGCCAGCAGCGGCACCACGTCCGAAATCTCGGCAAAGTCGGTCCAGTCGATGTGGATGCCCGCCGCCCGCGCCATGGCCGGCAGGTGGATCGCATGGTTGGTCGACCCGCCGGTCGCCATCAGGCCGATGATCGCGTTGACGATCGCCTTTTCATCGACGCAATGCCCCAGCGGACGATAATCGTCGCCATCCCAGCCGATGCGCGACAGCTGATGCACGGCGGCGCGCGTCAGTTCCTGGCGCAGCTTGGTGCCCGGATGTACGAAGGAGGCGGCGGGCATGTGCAAGCCCATCATCTCCATCATCATCTGGTTGCTGTTGGCCGTACCGTAGAAGGTGCAGGTCCCCGCGCCATGATAGCTGGCGCTTTCGGACTCCAGCAACTCCTCCTTGCCCACCTTGCCCTCGGCATAGAGCTGGCGGATGCGCACCTTCTCCTTGTTGGCGAGGCCCGAGGGCATCGGCCCGGCGGGGATGAAGATGGTCGGCAGATGCCCAAAGCGCAGCGCGCCGATCAGCAGCCCCGGCACGATCTTGTCGCAGATGCCGAGCATCAGCGCGCCTTCGAACATCGCGTGGCTCAGCGACACCGCCGTCGACAATGCGATGGTGTCGCGGGAAAAGAGCGACAGGTCCATGCCCGCCTGACCCTGCGTCACGCCGTCGCACATCGCCGGGACGCCGCCCGCGACCTGCGCGGTGCAGCCGACCTCGCGTGCCGCGATCTTGATCTGCTCGGGGTAGCGGCCATAGGGCTGATGCGCCGAGAGCATGTCATTATAGGCGGTGACGATGCCGAAATTCATCGCCGCGCCGGTGCGGATGACAGGCTTGTCTTCGCCACTCGCGGCAAAGGCATGGGCCAGATTGCCGCAGCTCAGCTGGGCGCGGTTGGTCCCCGCGTCGCGGCCACGCTCGATCAGGGCCAGATATTTGAGGCGCGAAGCGGCGCTGCGCTCCACGATGCGGTCGGTGACTTTCGCAATCACCGGATGCAGATCAGTCATTCCAGCTGGCTCCGTCACGTTCGATAAGGGCAATGGCTGAGGATGGCCCCCAGTTCCCGGAAGAATAAGCGGACGGCTTCACGCCCGCCTGCTTCCACCCGTCGATGATCGAATCGATCCAGGTCCATTGCGCCTCCACCTCGTCGCGGCGCACGAACAGGGTGGGGTCTCCGGCGAGCAGGTCCAGGATCAGCCGCTCATAGGCGATGCGGCGGCGCTGTCCGGCAAAGGCGGCGGTCAGCGACACGTCCAGCGTCACCTCCTCCAGATGCACGTCGCGCTCCAGCCCCGGCCTTTTGCTCATGATCAGCAGGCGGATATATTCCTCGGGCTGCAGGCGAATGATGAGCGTGTTGGGCTCAAGGCCCGATCCTTGCCCGTTACGGCCGAAAATCGAATGGCGCACCGGCTTGAACTGGATCAGGATTTCCGACTGGCGCGTCGGCATCCGCTTGCCGGTGCGCAAGTAGAAAGGCACGCCCTGCCAGCGCCAATTGTCGATATAGGCCTTGAGCGCCACGAAGGTTTCGGTGTCGGAATGCTTGCCCAGTTCATCGGCATAGCCGGTGACGATCTGCCCGCCGACCGCGCCCGGCGTATATTGGCCGCGCACGCTATGGGTCTTGACCGTTTCGGCGGTCATCGGCCGCAGCGACCGCAGCGCCTTCACCTTCTCGTCGCGCACCGCGGTCGGGTCCATCCGCGCGGGCGGCTCCATGGCGATGATCGACAGTATCTGTAGGACGTGATTCTGCACCATGTCGCGCAGTGCGCCCACGCCGTCATAATAGGAGACGCGCCCTTCGAGGCCCACCGTCTCGCCTACGGTGATCTGCACATGATCGATGGCGGTGGCGTTCCACAGCGGCTCGAACATCACATTGCCAAAGCGCAGGGCGAGCAGGTTCTGGACCGTTTCCTTGCCCAGATAATGGTCGACGCGGAAAATCCGGTCTTCGGCGAACAGCGCGCCGATGCCGTCATTGACCTGCCTGGAGGATGTCAGATCCTTGCCGATCGGCTTTTCCATCGCGATCCGCGTCTTGGGCGTGATCAGCCCCGCCTCGGCCAGGCCCTGCGCGGTCGGCGCGAACAGGGAAGGCGGGGTGGACAGATAGACCGCTATGCCCTTGTCCGCGCGCCCATCGAGCCGCTCTGCCAGTGCCTTGAACTGACCGGCATTGCCCGCCTCGACCGGCTGATAGCCGATGATGCTGCACAGATTGGCGGCCGTCCGCGCATCGTAGCGGTCAGGGCCAAGGAATTTCTGCAGCGCCTTGTCGATGTCGGCGCGGAACTGCTCGTCGGTAAATTCGGAGCGCCCCGACGCGACGATCATGAAATCGTCCGGCAACAGCCCATCGGCCAGCAGATTGTAGAGCGAGGGGAAGATCATCCTGTGCGCCAGGTCGCCGGTGGCGCCGAACAGCAGGAACGTGGCAGACGGTTCGGTCAAAGGTTGTCCCTTTTCCGTTAGTGTTTTCAGGTCTGCACGAGCCCGCCCATATACGCTGCGGCCCTCGTTACGCAAGCAGGCTAAGCGCCGGACGATCATCTCGCAACCGCGAGAAGATGAAGTCATCGGATTTTTGGCTGGACGCTGGGGTTTGATTTTGCCATTTGGCGCCTCATCCATGACGCGGGCGTGGTGAAACTGGTAGACGCGCCGGACTCAAAATCCGGTTCCGAAAGGAGTGTCGGTTCGATTCCGACCGCCCGCACCATCTTACAGAGCAGCGCGAACGGTTGCGCGCTCATCCCTGGCATGATGCGAAAAGACCCGGCAACCTAAGCTGCCGGGTCAGGTGTGCTTTTACATCGTAAAAGCCGTGGGTCGCGGTTCTGCGATGAAAGAAAAATCAGCCTCTATCCAGCAGAAAGCGCTGATTTCCCTCCATAATGGACCAGATCCTTTAACCCGCCGAGGCCGGCGCCTGCGCCTTGAACCAAGGGATCATTCGCGCGATCGCGTCTTCGACCCGGTCGGTCGACACGGCGAAGCTGAAGCGGATATGCCGCTGTCCATCTTCCGGATCGAAGTCGATGCCGGGCGCGGTCGCCACGCCTGTTTCGCGCAGCAGCCTCCGGCAGAAGTCGAGGCTGTTGTTGGTCAGGTGCCCCACGTCGGCATAGATGTAGAAGGCGCCATCGGGCGGTGCGATCTCCTTGAGCCCGAGCGCTGGCAGCGCGGCCAGCAGCAACTCGCGATTGCGCCGGTAGGTTGCGACATGCCCTTCCAACTCGTCGATGCAATCAAAGGCCTTGAGACCGGCATGCTGGGCGAGGGAAGGGGGCGTCAGGAACAAATTGCCCATCCGTGCCCGTGCGGCATCGATCAGGTCGGGCGGAAACAGAACCCAGCCGAGCCGCCATCCGGCCATGGAGAAATATTTGGAAAAGCTGTTCACGACGATCGCTTCGGGCGCGAATTCCAGCATCGACCGCGCCGGTCCGCCATAGGACAGGCCGTGATAGATTTCGTCCGATATGATGCGAATGCCGTTCGCCGTGCAGACCTTTGCAATCCGTGCAAGTTCGTCGGCGGGAATGATGGTTCCGGTCGGGTTGGCGGGGCTGGCGATGATCACGCCGTCGGGCGCCGGGTCCAGTGTCGCCAGTGCTGCCGCGCTGATCTGATAGCGTTCCGCCGGGCCGCAAGCGATCTCCTGCGCCTCCAGATAGAGCGCCTTCAGCGTATTGCGATAGGCGACATAGCCCGGCCGCGCCGTCGCCACCCTGGCGCCGGGCGCGAACAGGCTGGTCAGCGCCAGCACCAGGCCCGGCGAGGCGCCGCAGGTCAGCAATATCTGCTCGGGATCGACGGAAATGCCGTAGCGCTCGCGATAATGGAGCGCGATCCGTTCCTTGAGGGCCGTGCTTTCCCAATAGCCCATCGGGTCGGTGTCGAGTATCCGATGCGCTTCGGCGAGCGCGGCGGCGGGTGCGCCGGTGGATGGCTGGCCGAACTCCATGTGCAGGATCGATCGCCCCTCGGCCTCCAGCCTGTGCGCTTCACGGCTGATGGCGATGGCGTGGAAGGGTTCGATGGCGGCAATCATGGCGCCTGCACTAGGCCCGTCGGGCAAGCGCCGCAACTATTCGGAAATCCATATCTCGACCGATACGCCATGCTGGCACAGCGCCAGCCGGATCGGCAGTTCTTCGGCCGGCCCGCCGGCAAGCGCCGCGTCATAGACCGCCTTCTTAGCCGCGCCGCCGATCTGCAGGAAGACATGCCGACTGCTGAGGATCGCCTTGGCGCTCAGCGACATGCGCTGGTGCGGCGCGGCCGGCGGTGTCACGGCCAGAGTCAGTGCCTGGGTGGAAAGTCCTGCCGTCAGTTCGTTCGCCTCAGGAAAGAGCGAGGCGGTATGACCATCCTCGCCCATGCCCAGCAACATGATGTCGAGCGGCCAGGGCAGCGCCGCATAGGCCGCTTCGCACGCAGCCTGTCCGGCATAGGCATCCGCCGCGTCATTCTTCATCCCCACGAAGCGCGCCTTCGCGGCCTTGCCTTGCAGCAAGGTTTCGCGGACCAACCGCTCATTGCTGTCGGCGTGGTCAGGCGCCACCCAGCGCTCGTCGACGAGCGTCACGATCAGCTTGCTCCAATCGAGCGGCGCCTGCGACAACGCCTCCAACACCGGCTTGGGCGATCGCCCGCCCGACAGGGCTATCGTGGCCACGCCGCGCGTGGCGATCGCATCGCCCAGGAGGAAGGCGATCCGCCGTGCCATGTCGGCTGCCGCCAGCGCGCCGTCGATGAAAAGATGCTCGGTAGGCATGTTGGTTCAAGTCTCGTCCGGAAGGGTGCAGATGTCGATCCTTATCGTGGCGGTCAGTGCCGCCAGCCGGTCGGGCGTCAACTCGATCGACGTCGGGCGCGCGGGTGGAAAAGAAGGCGCGGACCGACTCCTCGCTCATTCGGGACGGATCTCGCTCAGCTTGCGTTCCCAGGCCAGTGCATGGGTTACGATCTGGTCGAGATCGGCATGGCGGGGCTGCCACGGAAACTCACCCATGATCGCTCGGTTATCGGATATCAGCGAATCGGGATCGCCGGCGCGCCGCCCTTCCAGCCGCCGGTCGATCTTCAGGTTCGTTACCCGGTCGACGGCGTCCAGCACCTCCAGCACCGAAAAGCCGCGCCCATAGCCGCAGTTGAGCAGGTAATTCTGTTCCGGCTTGGCCATCAATGCTTCGAGCGCCAGCACATGCGCGGCCGCAAGGTCCGTCACATGGATATAATCGCGCACGCCCGTGCCGTCGGGCGTGTCGAAATCGGTGCCGAACACCGAAACAGCCTCACGCTTGCCCAGCGCCGCCTCGACCGCGACCTTGATCAGATGCGTGGCGCCTGCCGTCGACTGGCCCGTCCGCCCGGCCGGATCGGCGCCGGCGACGTTGAAGTAGCGCAGCGCACAGAAGTTCATCGCATGCGCGGCGCTGACGTCGCGCAGCATATACTCCGTCATCAGCTTCGACATGCCATAGGGGTTGATCGGCCGTTGCGGCGTCGTTTCCTTGACCGGGCTTTCCTCCGGAATGCCGTAGGTCGCTGCGGTCGAGGAAAAGATGAAATGCGGCACGCCGACCGTCACTACGCTTTCGATCAGATCGCGGGTCTTGGCGCTGTTGTTATGATAATATTTCAGTGGATTTTCGACCGATTCCGGCACCACGACCGATCCGGCAAAATGCATCACCGCCTTTATTCCATGATCGCGCAGCGTAGCCTGCACCAGCGGCTGATCGGCAATATCGCCCTGCACGAAGGCCACATCGTCGGGCACCGCCCAGCGGAAGCCCGTCACCAGATTGTCGATCACCACCACGCCATAGCCCGCGTCGCGCAGCGCCAGCACGGCATGGCTGCCGATATACCCCGCGCCCCCGGTTACCAGAACGGTCGGCTTTTCGCTCATAAAGATGGGTTCTCCTGATTAATGGCCGTCGTCCCGCTCCCCAATGTCATGCTGACTTTGTTCAGTGCGAAGACCACATTTCCATCAGGAGTAGATCAGCTTCATGACGATTCCCACCCCCTTCATGCCGCGGCGCGGGAAGGCGCAGGATCGTAAAACGTAACGCCGCTCGCCGCCATATCCTGCAGCTGCACAGTCGGCGCGAAGCGGTCGCCGTGCCGTTCGGCCAGCCGTTCCAGCACTGCCACGACATGACCGATGCCGACCGTGTCCATGTGGGAGAAGGGGCCCCCGGTCCAGGGCGCAAAGCCCCAGCCGAAGATAGCGCCGATATCGCCATCCTCTGGCGTCTCCACCACGCCTTCCTCGAAGCAGCGCGCGCATTCGATGAGTTGGCGGTAGAGCAGCCGTTCTTTCACCGCCTCGACATCGGGCTGCACCGCCGCGCGCGGAAACATCTCCGCAAGGCCCGGCCAGAGATGCTTCTTTCCATCCTGGGGATAGTCGTACCAGCCCTTGGCGCTCTTGCGCCCGAGTCGTCCCAGATCGACCATCCGCGCCATCACCGCGTCGGACGGTTGCGGCACATAGGCGTCACCCAGTTCCTTCTGCGCGGCCAGCACGATCTTGTGGCCCAGTTCGATCGAAACCTCGTCGCCCACCGCCAGCGGCCCGACGGGCATGCCCAGCTGCCGCCCGGCATTTTCGATCAGCGCCGGGTTCACGCCTTCCGCCACCATCTCGACCCCTTCGCGCACATAGGTCGCGAAACAGCGGGAGGTGTAGAAGCCCTGAGCGTCATTGACGACGATCGGCGTCTTCCTGATCTGGCTGACGAAATCCAGCGCCTTGGCGATGGCGGCGGGGCCGGTCTGCTTGCCCAGGATGATCTCGACCAGCGGCATCTTTTCCACGGGCGAGAAGAAATGGATGCCGATGAAATTCTCGGGCTTGCTCCAGGCGTGCGCCAGCTTGGTAATGGGCAAGGTGGAGGTGTTGGAGCCGAAGATGACGTCCGGTCCCAGCACTTCCTCGACCTTCTTCGTCACCTCGGCCTTGATCGCGACATCCTCGAACACCGCCTCGATCACGAAGTCGGCCCCGGCGAGCGCGGCATAGTCGGTCGTCGGCGTTACGCGGGCCAGCGTTTGCACCATCTTTTCCGGCGTCATGCCCCGGCCCAGCCGCTTCTTCAGCACCTCTTCGACATGCGCCTTGCCCTTTTGCGCATAGGCCATGTCGCGGTCGAACAATAGGACCTCCATGCCCGCCTGCGCGGCGACGGTGGCGATGCCCGCGCCCATCATGCCCGCGCCCAGCATGGCGAGCTTCTTCGTCGGCGCCTTGGGCTGGTGCTTGGGTCGCCGCGCGCCGCGTTCGGCGGCATTCTTGTTGACGAACAGGCTGCGGATCATGTTCGCGGACTGCGGGTCGGCGGCCACTTTCGCGAAATATTTGCTTTCCACCTGGATGGCGCGATCGAACGGCAGGATGGCGCCTTCATAGACCGCCGAGAGCAGCGCGACGGGGGCGTTCATGTTGCGCTGCGTCTGCTTGAGCGTCATCGGCACGGAGCCCGCCATCGTCTGCACGAAGGCGGGATTGAATCCGCCCGCGCCGCCGGGGAATTTGAAGCCCTTTATGTCCCAGGGCTGGACCGAGGCGGTTGGGTTGGCCTTCACCCACGCCTTCGCCTTGGCCAGCGCGCTGCCCTGCGGCACCACCTCGTCGACGACCTTCAGCATTGCGGCCTCGGTCGGGCGGAACAGCTTGCCCTGCAACATGTACATGAGCGCCGCCTGCACGCCCATCAGGCGCGGCAGACGTTGCGACCCGCCGCCGCCGGGGAACAGGCCGATCAGGATTTCCGGCAGGCCTAGCTGCGTTTTGGGACTGTCGCCCACGATGCGGCGATGACAGGCCAGCGCCAGTTCGAACCCGCCGCCCACGCAGGTGCCCTCGATCGCGCAGGCGACCGGCTTGCCGCAGCTTTCCAGCCGCCGGAACAACCGGTTGAGGATGAAGACCTTGTCGAAGATCGCCGCCGGGGCAGGGCGCTTGCCTTTCTCGCTGACCAGCATGGAGCCGAAAAATTTGAGGTCCATGCCCGCCATGAAGCCGCTGTCCTTGCCCGATGCGATGACCGCGCCCTTGATCGTCTCCTCAGCGGTGATGCGCGTGATCGCATCGTCCAGATCGGTAAGGAAATCCGGGCCGATGACGTTCATCGTCTGGTCTGGCACGTCGATGGTCAGGGTGGCGATGCCGTCGGCGTCGATGTCGAATGCGATGGTCTGCATGATCCTGTCTCCTAAAGCCCCTCCCTTCAGGGGAGGGGTTGGGATGGGGCCCATCCTCCGGGAGAGGCGCTTGGGAAAACCCACCCTCTAACCCCCTCCCGCCTGCGGGAGGGGGGCTGTTTTCTCAAATCCGTTCGATGATGATCCCGGTGCCCATGCCCGCGCCCACGCACAGGTTGACGAGCGCCGTGCCCTTGCCCGACCGTTCCAGTTCATCGAGCGCCGTTCCCAGCACCATGGCCCCGGTCGCGCCCAGCGGATGGCCCATGGCGATCGCGCCGCCATTCACATTGATCCGGCCATGATCCAGGTCCATCGCCTGCATGTAGCGCAGGACCACGCTGGAGAAGGCCTCATTCAATTCCCAAAGGTCGATATCCGCCTTCGTCATTCCCGCCCGGTCGAGCAGCTTGCCGGCAACGAATTCCGGTCCGGTCAGCATGATCAGCGGCTCCGACCCGATCGAGGCCATGGCTTTGATGCGGGCACGCGGCTTGATCCCATATTTCTCGCCCATCGCCTTGTTGCCGACCAGCACCGCCGCGGCACCGTCGACGATGCCGGAACTGTTGCCGGCATGATGGACATGGTTGACCCGCTCCAACTCGGGATAGCGCAGCAGCGCGATCGTATCGAAGCCCGGCATCTCCTCACCCAGAGCCGCAAAGCTTGGCTTCAGGGCGCCGAGCGACTGCATCGTCGCGTCGGGCCGCATATGTTCGTCATGGTCGAGCAGGACCTTGCCGATCACATCCTCCACCGGTACGATCGACCGGGCGAAGCGGCCTTCGTCCCAGGCCGTCTTGGCGCGTTTCTGGCTGTCGAGCGCATAGGCGTCCGCATCGTCGCGGCTGATCCCGAACTTGGTCGCGATCACGTCGGCGCCGATTCCCTGCGGTGCGAAATAGGTCTTGTAGGCGACCGCCGGGTCCATCGCCCAGGCGCCGCCGTCCGATGCCATCGGCACGCGGCTCATCGATTCGACGCCGCCGCCGATCGCCAGGCCCGCTTCGCCCGAACAGACCTTGGCCGCGGCTATGTTCACCGCTTCCAGTCCCGACGCGCAAAAGCGGTTGACCTGCACGCCCGGCACGGTCTGCGCATAATCGGCGTTGAGCACGGCGACGCGGGCGATATCCGCGCCCTGTTCGCCGACCGGGCTGACACAGCCCAGGATCACGTCGTCCACATCGACGGTGTCGATCTGGCTGCGGTCGCGCACAGCCTTGAGCACCTGGGTCGCCAACTGGATCGGCGTTACCTCGTGCAGCGATCCGTCCGTCTTGCCCCGGCCTCGCGGCGTTCTGACGGCATCGTAGATAAAGGCTTCCATTGCTCCATTCCTCTCCGCCGTGCGTCAGCGTCGGCACAGATGTATTTACGTTTACGTAAAGTGCAAGAAAATTCCACGTCATCGGGTTTGACGCTTTTCTTCAATTGGGCTTCAAGGCTCCCGTGTCCGATGCTGATTCCCCTCCAGCGCCGTCGCCCTTGTCGATTCCGATCTTCCGATCCATATGGTTCGCTAGTCTCGCCTCGAATTTCGGCGGCCTTATTCAGTCGGTTGGCGCCGCCTGGATGATGACGTCGCTGTCGGGATCGCCGCAGATGGTGGCGCTGGTGCCCGCATCGACGACGCTGCCGATCATGCTGCTTTCGCTCTGGGCGGGGGCGGTCGCTGACAATCTTGATCGCCGCTTGGTGATGCTCTTTTGCCAGCTGATGATGTTGGCGGTGTCAGCCTTGCTCGCGCTGTTCGCCTGGGGCGGGATGCTGACGCCCTGGACGCTGCTCGGCTTCACCTTCATCGTCGGTTGCGCGACCGCGATCAACGGCCCGGCCTGGCAGGCGGCGGTGGGCGATATGGTGCCTCGCTCCGCTCTGCCCAGCGCGGTGTCGATCAACAGCATGGGCTTCAACCTGGCACGCAGTGTCGGCCCCGCGCTCGGCGGGGTGATCGTCGCGACGGCGGGGGCTGCAGCCGCCTTCTTCGTCAATGCGCTCAGCTATTTCGGCCTGGTCTTCGTGCTGGCACGCTGGCGCCCCGAGCGGCCGCCCCAGTTGCTGCCGCGCGAGCGCCTGGGAGTAGCGATGCGGGCTGGCGTCCGTTATGTCGCCATGTCTCCCAAGATCCAGTTGGTCCTGCTGCGGGGCGGCGCCTTCGGCATCGGTGCCAGTGCGGCATCGGCGCTGATGCCGTTGGTTGCGCGCCAGGTCCTGGGCGGCGATGCCCTGACCTTCGGCATGTTGAGTGGGGCGTTCGGCATCGGCGCGGTGCTCGGCGCTCTGTCGACCGGCAGGCTCAGAAGGCGTTTCCAGATCGAAACCATCGTGCGTCAGGCATCGTTTGCGCTGGCCGTCGGCACGGCGATCGTCGCCGCAACCGGCTGGGTTGCGGTTGCGATATTGGGCTTCCTGCTTTGCGGCGCGGGGTGGGTGGTGGCGCTGTCGACCTTCAACGTGTCGGTGCAGATGTCCGCGCCCCGCTGGGTTCTGGCGCGTGCCGTCGCCCTCTATCAGATGACGGCCTTTGGCGGCATGGCGGGGGGCGCCTGGCTTTTCGGGACGGTGGCGGAAAATTACGGTGTCATCACATCGCTCCACGTGGCGGCCGCCTGGCAGTTGATCGCGGCCGGGATCGGCCTGATCCGCCCGCTGGTTCCGGCCGGTCAGGACAATCTCGATCTGCAGAACCGCTGGCAGGAGCCACAGATCGCCGTCCCGATCGAGCCCCGCAGCGGCCCCGTCGTCGTCACCATCGAATATCGGATCTCCGCCGGATCGGTCATGCCCTTCCTGGCGGCGATGAGCGAACAGCGGCGGATTCGCCGTCGTGACGGCGCGCATGGCTGGTCGCTGTTGCGCGATCTGGGCGATCCGGAAGTTTGGCTTGAGCGCTATCATGTGTCGACTTGGCTCGACTATGTCCGACACAATCGGCGTCGCACGGTGGCGGACGCGGCCAATAGCGAAGCGATCCGCAAGCTGCATATCGGGCCCAATCCGCCGGTCATTCATCGCATGCTGGAGCGCCAGACCGGCTCGCTGCCGATCGGCCGCACGCCCGATCCGCGGGAAATGGACGATCCGATGACCGATCCCACCCGGTCGAGCTGACCGGATCGCTTACTCCTCCGCCAGATCTTCGGGGGTGTCGATGTCCCGCAGATAGGCGCCCCTTGTCTCGACCTGGATGGCGTGGCTCAGCAGCGCCCGTGCGCCCTGATCGCCGCGCAGCGCGAGAAGCTCCGGGAAATGCTTGCGGCCGATGAACGCAGGGGGAGAGGGCGAAAAACCGTCCGTGCTGGCGACGACCGACCGGATATCCTCCGCCGCAAGGCAGATGCGGTTATAGTGGGACTGCGGCACCAGCGGCATGTCGCCCAGGCAGATCAATATGCCGCGGCAGCGTTTGATCGGCATCACATGCTCGACGGCGCGGACTATACTGGCCGAAATCCCGTCCTCGGCACGATCATTGACCAGGATCGTGTAGCCGCGCCGTTCCAGCTTGCGGTGGACGACCGGCGCCTGTTCGGCTGGCCGGACGACCGCCACCAGTTCGGCAAAGGCCATGGAGGCGATGGTTTCCAGCGTATGCGCAACCATGGGCTTGCCGCGCAGGTCTGCCATCAGCTTGTCCGCCTTGCCGAACCGCGATGATGCGCCGGCGGCGAGCAGGACGGCAGCGATCCGTTCGGTGCGCATGACTTAGTGGGATGTCGAGGTGGAAAGGTTTGGCGACGTAGGCATGTTCGGGTCAGCTTATCGTTATGGAATGTTGGTCTGCCACCCTTGTGATCTTGTGTCCAGAGCGGGAAGGGGGGCTGGTTTTCATACAAAACAGCCTCCATATGCGCCCACGTAACGAAATAGGAGTGGCCGCTTCATGGAATATGATCCCGATGCCGAAACGGTGGGCGAGGCCGTAAAGGAGCCGGTTCCCCCCGATGTTGCCGAGGCCATCCGCACTTTGATCCGCTGGTCGGGCGATACGCCGGAGCGCGAAGGCCTGGTGGAAACCCCCGAGCGCGTCGCCCGCGCCTGGCGGGAATATTGCCGCGGCTATGGCGATGATCCCAGCTATCACCTGTCACGGATATTTCATGAGGTGGGCGGCTATGACGATGTCGTGCTGTTGAAGGACATTCCGTTCCAGTCCCATTGCGAACATCATATGGCGCCGATCGTTGGCCGCGCGCATATCGCCTATCTGCCCGGGCAATATGTGGTCGGCATATCGAAGCTTGCGCGCGTGCTGCACGCCTTCGCCCACCGGCTGCAGGTGCAGGAGCGCCTGACGTCCGAAGTCGCCAACTGCATCTGGGAAAATCTGAAGCCTCAGGGCGTCGCGGTGGTCATCGAAGCGACGCATGGCTGCATGACCGGTCGCGGCGTGCGGACGCCCAATGTCATCATGAAGACCAGCCGTATGCTCGGCGTCTTCCGCGACGACGTGAAGTCGCGTGAGGAAGTGCTGAAGCTCATCGACTCGTGAGCGAGGAGGAAGCCCCACCCTATCGCCCGCTGGGCGGCCGCCGAAGCCGCTCCGATGCGGCGGGCGCGCTGCCGCTCGCCAACAAGCGGCTTGCCCTGGTGACGGGGGGGCATCGGCGGTTGGGCGCGGTGATCGCCGCCGGTTTCGCCCGCGCGGGCTATTCGCTCGCCATCCACGGCAGCCATGACACGCGGCTGGATTCGACGCTTGCCCTAGCGTTGGAGGAAAACGGCACCGAATGGGACGGCTTTACCGCTGATTTCGCCGATCCCGAAGGCGCCGAGGAACTGGTCGCCAGGGTGGCGGAGCGTTTCGGGCGTCCGCCCGACATATTGGTCAACAGCGCCGCCATCTTTGGCCAGGATCGGCTGGACGATGTCACGGCCGATGATCTGATGCGGCATTTCGCGGTCAACTGTGCCGCGCCCACCCTGTTGACCAAGGCGTTCGCCACCGTGCCCGCCGGGGTAGGGGACCGGTGCATCATCAACATCCTCGACCAGCGGCTCGACCATCCCCATGCCGACCAGATCGCCTACACATTGTCGAAGGCCGCGCTTGCCGGTTTGACCCGGCTCGCCGCCACAAGCCTTGCGCCGCAAGTGCGGGTCAATGCCGTGGCACCCGGCCTGACGATCGCCACGCCCGATTATGACGAGGCGCAGATGGATCGGCTGCACGCGATGATGCCGCTGGGGCGGCTACCCCTGGCGGAGCAGATTGCCGAAGCCGTGCTCTATTTGGCGCAGGCCAGCTCCGTTACCGGACAGACGCTCTATGTCGACGGGGGCGCGCATCTGCGCAGCTATGATCGCGACTTCATGCATATGTGCCGCTGAAGGATGTTAAGGCAACGAAATCAACGGCTTATAATGGATATACAAGAAGGGCGAAAAAATATCCGCATTTATCCACAGCTTTAGGCGAAGCGCGTCTTCAAGCTGTCAGATTCTGCTTTGAGCGACTCGCTTTTGGTGAGACCATCCCTTTATCGGAACGAACGAGAGGCGGAGAAATCCGGATCAGAAATCGAAGAGAAATCAACGATTTGAAGGACGTTTCGAACATCTGGTAAATGGGAGATCCGAAAGGATCGAGCAAAAGCCGGATGGTCCTCAAGAAGACGATGTCATGTACGCGCGAAAGCGAACGTCGGGCACCGGGCAGAATGAGGATGGGCTGCGGGAAGACGGCCATCCTGGCCGTAAAAACGGAGCCGACACGATATGAAAGCCTTTCAGGCAGACATATCGCGCGCCGAGTCCAACGATCGCCTCCTGCAAGGGAAGCGGATTGAGAGACACGACGGAAGTGGGGACCGGCAGAGATGCCGGCCCCCATTTTGCGTTGGGGCCTGTGTTATGCCGCAGGGTGCGGGGCGCCTTTTCAGGAAGGCCGGTCGCGGCTGCAAGGAGGGGAATAAGTGGTGCCGGCTACAGGATTCGAACCCGTGGCCCCCTGATTACAAATCAGGTGCTCTACCAACTGAGCTAAGCCGGCATCCGTCTAACGAAACAGCGCCTTACTATCAGATGACGCCGAACGTCCAGCCCTCCGTTGCAGCAATATGCGGATCGAGGGCGGCCGGCATCCACAGGCTGGGGCGGGGCGCCACGTTGCGCAGCCAGGCGGCGGTGACGATCGCGTCGGCGCCATGGTCGTCGGGCGGCAGGCCCTGATAGGGCGCGGAGCCCAAGGCGAACAACGCGTCGTTCAGCGCGGCAAGATCGCGCATCTTCGTGCGGCCCTTGGGGCGGCCGGCGGCCTTGGCGGCGATGCTCGTGTAGATCTCCACCACCAGCGATCCCACCCTGGGTGCCGGATCAAAGGGCCAGACGGGCACATGGTGCCGCACATGGTGGAGCAGGCGCATGCCCGCAAAGCTCGCTTTGGCGACCTGCGCCGCACCGATCGCGTCATAGACGGTGGAGGGCTTGCCGCCGCCCTGCGCATTGTAATGGGCTTCGCAGACGCGGTTGTGCATGAAGTCGGCCTTCGCCCCATCCGCCTTGCCGAAGTAGAAATGGCGGCGATGCGTGCGCTCCAGCAGGCTGGCGGCGCCAAGGTCGGTATCGTCGCAGATGCTTTCGACATAGGCCCAGAAGGCCGGCCCGGTGACGGGCACCGTATCGCCGGGCAGATAGCCGCTGCGCGCGACGAAGGGCGGGGCGAAGCTGAAGTCGAAGCCGAACAGGGTCGGGGCTTCTGCCGCAGCCGCCACCAGCCAGTCCGCGACGGCCGCGCGCGACCAGAGGCCGCCGCCGGGCGGGTGAATCAGGTGCGGGACCGCGTCCCTGCGTTCGCACAGCGCAACGGCGATGCCCTTGTGCCGCTGGCCCTTGGCGCCCGACCAGTCGATCGCGGCATAGCGGGCGAAGCGCGGCGTCATGATTCCATCCTTACCGCCGCTCGTCGCGCAGTCGGTTCCAATGGGCGATCCGCTCGGCCACCCGCGCCTCGAATCCGCGATCGGTCGGCGTATAGAAAGTCTCGGGGCTCATTTCCTCGGGCCAATAATTGTCGCCCGAAAAGCCCTCTGCCTGATCATGATCATATTGGTAGCCCTTGCCATAGCC
>DATFDS010000023.1:0-10004 GCA_035251955.1 Sphingobium sp.
ACCTTCTTCGCCGCAGCGACCACGCGGCCGGCGTCGATCAGCGCGGCTTTTTCCAGGTTGGCGGCGTAGGGCAGCGGCACGTCTTCGTTGGTGACGCGCAGCACCGGGGCATCCAGATCGTCGAAGCCCTGCTCCATCACCACCGCGGCGATTTCCGAGGCGATCGAGCAGACCGGCCAGCCTTCCTCGACGACTACCAGGCGGTTGGTCTTCCTGAGGCTTTCGAGCACGGTCGCCGTGTCGAGCGGGCGCAGCGTGCGCAGGTCGATGACCTCCGCGTCGATGCCCTCACCCGCCAGCGCTTCGGCGGCTTCCAGGGCGATGCCCACGCCGATCGAATAGCTGACCAGTGTCACGTCCCTGCCCGCGCGGACGATGCGCGCCTTGCCGATCGGCAGGACATAATCGTCGAGCTTGGGCACGTCGAAGCTGCGGCCGTAGACCAGTTCGTTTTCCAGGAAGACGACCGGGTCCTCCGAGCGGATCGCGGCCTTGAGCAGGCCCTTGGCATCCGCGGAGTCATAGGGCGCGATCACGATCAGGCCCGGCACCGCCGCGTACCAGGGACCGTAATTCTGGCTGTGCTGCGCGGCCACGCGGCTCGCCGCGCCGTTGGGACCACGGAACACGATCGGGCAACGCATCTGGCCGCCGGACATGTAATTGGTCTTGGCCGCCGAGTTGATGATGTGGTCGATCGCCTGCATCGCGAAGTTGAACGTCATGAACTCGACGATCGGCTTGAGGCCGCCCATCGCCGCGCCCGCACCGATGCCGGCAAAGCCATATTCGGTGATCGGCGTGTCGATGACGCGCTTGGCGCCGAACTCGTCGAGCAGGCCCTGCGTCACCTTGTAGGCGCCCTGATATTCGGCGACCTCTTCACCCATCACGAAGACGCGCTCGTCACGGCGCATCTCTTCGGCCATCGCGTCGCGCAGGGCTTCGCGAACCGTGGTCTTGACGAACTCAGTGCCCTCGGGAAGATCGGGGTCCTGGACGCTGGCTTTCACTTCGGTGGCAAGCTTGGACGTGCCGCTCTCCGCCTTCCTGGGCGCTTCGGGCGCGGCTTCGGCCTTTGCCGGGACGGGCTTCGCCGCCGTCTTCGGCGCGGCCGCTTCACCACCCTCGCCCGCCATGGTGGCGATGACGGTGCCGACCTTCACGCCTTCGGTCCCCTCCGGGATCATGATCGCGCCGATCTTGCCCTCATCGACGGCTTCGAATTCCATCGTCGCCTTGTCGGTCTCGATCTCGGCCAGAATGTCGCCGGACCGTACTTCGTCGCCTGCCTTCACAAGCCATTTGGCCAGCGTGCCTTCCTCCATCGTCGGAGAGAGCGCCGGCATCTTGATTTCGATACCCATCAATATTGCTCCACCAGCACGTCGGTATAGAGTTCGGACAGTTCGGGCTCCGGCGATGTTTCCGCGAAGTCCGCGGAATCGCTGACGATCTTGCGGATATCCTGGTCGATCTTCTTGAGCTCGTCCTCGCCGACACCGACGTCAGCCAGATATTTCTTCACACCCTCGATCGGGTCCGACTTCTCGCGCATCGCCTGCACTTCATCGCGCGACCGGTATTTGGCCGGGTCGGACATGGAATGGCCGCGATAGCGATAGGTCTTCATCTCCAGCAGGATCGGGCCGTTGCCGCCCTGCACCCACTTCAGCGCTTCCTCGATCGCGCCGCGCACCGCCAGCACGTCCATGCCGTTGACCTGGATACCGGGGATGCGGAAGCTTTCACCGCGACGGTACAACTGGTCTTCGGCGGACGAGCGATTGACGCTGGTGCCCATGGCATATTGGTTGTTTTCAATCACGAAGATGATCGGCAGCTTCCACAGCTCGGCCATGTTGAAGCTTTCATAGACCTGGCCCTGATTGGCTGCGCCGTCGCCGAAATAGGCGACGCACACGCCGCCGTCATTGTTATATTTGTGCGCAAAGCCCAGCCCCGCGCCGAGAGACACCTGCGCGCCGACGATGCCATGGCCGCCAAAAAATTTATGTTCGACGCTGAACATGTGCATCGAACCGCCCTTGCCCTTGGAAATGCCGGCTTCGCGTCCGGTCAGTTCGGCCATGATGACATTGGGGTCGATGCCGTAGGCGAGCATGTGGCCATGATCGCGATAGCCGGTGATCACGCTGTCCTTGCCGGGCTGCAGCGCCGACTGGATGCCTACCGCTACCGCTTCCTGGCCGATATAGAGGTGGCAGAAACCACCGATCAGGCCCAGCCCGTACAACTGGCCGGCCTTTTCCTCGAAACGGCGGATGAGGACCATCTGCCGATAGAATTCGAGCAATTCTTCCTTGGTCGCCTTGTAGTCCGTAGGAGTTTCCGGGCGAGGCCGGTTGTGGTCCGCGCCGGCAGGGTCTTGCACCTTTGCGCGCGAAGGACGCGGCGTCGTTGGTTTCGCCAAGGCTTTTATCCTTTTGCGTGGGTATGGAATGGAAGGAGCGCCCGATATAGCTGCAGAAAGCCGCATAATGCAACGGCGCAAGCCCGCCAATGGGCGGGAATCAACCGCCCGACGCTCAGTTCAGCGGGACGACCACCTCATCATGATGGATGACGCCTAACTGACGGCGGATCAGTTCGTCGCTGAGATCAGGATCGACGCGGCGCGGGTTAAGCAGGTCGACCCGATTGCGCAGGTCGTTGCGCTGCGCTTCGACCTGCTTGAGCTCTCCCTTCGCCCGGTGCAGCTGCCGCGTGTAATCGCCCCAGGCCAGAACACCGTTCGAACCCAGAATGACATAGCCGGCAAAGAAAAGGAGAAGCAGCACCGCAATCGCCGGCCCGATAGCCGAAAACAACAATAAGCGGAGCTTAGCGATATGCGCCATGGACCAGTTGAATCACAGGGAAGCGTTGGCCGCAAGTAAAATCTCTTCAACCTGCGGCCAATCGCTGAAACAATGTTTAGCGGAAGATCGACCGACCCGCATAAACGGCGACGTCGCCCAGTTCTTCTTCGATGCGGATCAACTGATTATATTTGGCGAGCCGATCGGAACGGGCCAGCGAGCCGGTCTTGATCTGTCCGCAATTGGTAGCGACGGCGAGATCGGCGATGGTCGCGTCTTCGGTTTCACCCGATCGATGTGACATGACGGCGGTGTAGCGCGCGCGGTGGGCCATCTCGACGGCCGCCAGCGTCTCCGTCAACGAACCGATTTGGTTCACCTTGACCAGCAGGGAGTTGGCCAGGCCCTTGCCGATGCCCATTTCCAGCCGCTTGGGATTGGTGACGAACAGGTCGTCGCCGACCAACTGGCACTTGGCCCCGATCTTGTCGGTCAATATCTTCCAGCCTTCGAAATCATCCTCGGCCATACCGTCCTCGATCGACTTGATCGGATAGCGGGCGACGAGGTCGGCGAGATAGTCGGCCATTTCGGCAGGCGTCAGGCTCTTGCCCTCGCCCACCATCTCATATTTGCCGTTCTTGAAAAATTCGGTCGAAGCGCAATCGAGCGCCAGCATGACATCGTCCCCCGGCTTGTAGCCGGCTTTTTCGATCGAGGCGAGGATGAAGTCCAGCGCGTCGGTGGTCGAGGACAGGTTGGGCGCGAAGCCGCCTTCGTCGCCCACCGAAGTGGCAAGCCCCTTGTCGTGCAGACCCTTCTTCAACGTGTGGAAGATCTCCGCCCCCACGCGCACCGCGTCGGCCAGGCTTTCGGCGCCGACCGGCATGATCATGAATTCCTGGAAGTCGATCGGGTTGTCGGCATGCTCGCCGCCATTGATGATATTCATCATCGGCACCGGCAGCACATGCGCCGACACCCCGCCGACATAGCGGTACAGCGGCAGGCCGCGCGCGTCGGCAGCAGCCTTCGCGGTAGCAAGGCTGACGCCCAGGATCGCGTTGGCGCCGAGGCGGCCCTTATTCTCCGTGCCGTCGAGCGCGATCATCGTGGCGTCGACTTCGGCCTGATCCTCGGCGTCGAGGCCGATCAGTTGCTCGGCAATCTCGTCATTCACGGCGGCAACCGCGGCCAGCACGCCCTTGCCGAGATATTTGCTCTTGTCGCCGTCGCGCTTTTCCACCGCCTCATAGGCGCCGGTCGAAGCGCCCGAGGGAACCGCCGCGCGGCCGAAGCTGCCATCCTCCAGCATCACGTCGACTTCAACGGTCGGATTGCCGCGGCTGTCGAGAATTTGCCGGGCGTGGATATCGAGAATGGCGGTCATGGGTCGCTCCCTGGTTGTGGCAGTGCGCCTTGGTCGCGCCCCGCTTAGCCAGCACCTTCCAGCTTGGCAATGCGGGGGCTTGCAAGGACTCGAAAAATGCCGATGCTCAATTTAGTAACGGCAACGGAACTGTGGCCCGCCGCGAAGCATTTGGACGAATATCCATTCGCCCGCATCGCGACCCCACCAATCTGAGGAGACATAGGACGATGGCCGACACACCGGAAACCCCGCCCGCCAAGCGCGCCAAAAAGCCCGCCGCAGCCCGAGCGCCGAAGGCCAAGCCTGTCGATCCGAGCACCGCGCCCACTCCGGCGAAGGCGGCCGCCACCCGCAAGGCGCCCGCCGCAAAGCCGGGCAATGGCGCGGCCGCCCATGGTTGGGCAGCACAGATCGCCCCGATCAAGGCGCAGGCGGAGAAGGCCGCCAAAAGCGCGGCGGACAAGCTGAACGCGGTGGACTGGAAGGCCCATATCGATCCGCTCAAGGAACAGGCGTCGAAGACCGCGAAGTCGGCCGCCGGGGTTGCGAAGGACAAGACCGGAACGGCGATGCAGAGCCTGGCGAAGCTCATCACCGACACCGCCGGAACGGTCGATGCAAAGCTTGGCCCGCAATATGGCGACTATGCGCGCCAGGCGGCCGAAACCGTCGCGAACGCCGCCCAGTCGCTCGACAGCAAGGATGTGGACCAGTTGATGACGGAAGCGCGGGACTTTGTTCGCAAAAGTCCCGCCGTTGCCATCGGCGCCGCTGCGGTCGTGGGCTTCGTTCTGATGCGCCTTGCCAAAGGGTCGGACGACAACGCCTGAACGCCGCCCAAGCCACAAGCAAGCCAGTGCCCCTGCGCCGGGGCGGAGGGGTCATTGACTGAAGAGCCGAGCGTAGCGACGCCATCGCCCGAACAGGCGTGGGAGCCAGACGGCAGCGTCAAAGATACATTTGCGCAGCTATATGCCGATGGCCGCGCCTATGCCGACGCGGAAATCGAGCGGCAGAAGCTGCGCATGGGGCTCGCAAGCGCGGGCGTTCGCGACGCCGCCATCTACGGCGTCGCCGGATTCATGATTATCTTCGCCGGTCTGATCGCGTTTCTCGTGGGGCTCATTCTCGTGTTGGCGCCGCATCTGGGGGCGGGATGGGCCACGCTGGCGGTGTTCGGATCCTCGCTGCTTGTCGCGCTCGCCCTGCTGCTCCTCGCCAAGGCCCGGATCGCGCGGATGAAGAAGGCCATCGGATCATGAGCCCGGAGGAGCAATATCGCCAGGCCAGCGCGCAGGCGGAGCAACGCAAGGCCGCCTTTCTGTCCAGCGCCACGGCCGCCAAGGAACGTCTGGCCCCCGCGCGGCTCAAGGAGGATGCCAAGCATAAGCTGAGCGACGGCCTGGCGAACGGCAAAGCCTATGCCGAGGCCAAGTTTCACGAGCGGCCGATCGCGGTGGGTGCCGCCGCCGGCGCGGCGATGCTCTATCTTTTCCGCAAGCCGCTTTGGGCACTTTTCAAGCCGGTATACGTTCGCATCACAAACCGCACCCCGGACATTACGGAGACTGATGATGGCTGACATCCGCGCCCAGATCACCCGCGCTCGCGAAGCCGCGAACGACATCGCCGGAACGGCATCCGGCAAGTTGCGCGACACCACCGGCAAGGCGCGCGAAAGCGCCGGCGACCTGATCCACACGGGTCGCGAGAGGGCAGAGACCGCCTATACCGACGTGCGCGACCGCACGCAGCGTGTCGCCACGCGCGCCAATGAAATCGTGCAGGAGCATCCGATCGCTGCCGTCGCCGGGGCCGTGGCCGCAGGCGCGATCATCGCCTGGATGTTCCCCAAGAGCCGCGCCGCGCTGAAGGCATTGCCGGGGCTGGCCACGACTGCCGGCACCCGCGTCGTGGAAGCCGCGATCGCCGCACGCACCGCCGCGGCTCAGGGCGCGGAAAGCGTCAAGTCGGGCGCCAGCGAAGCTCTGCATCATGCGCAGGACAAGGCCAGCCTCGCCGCCGCCTCCGCCCGCGATGCCGCGGCTTCGGCGGACATCGGCGGAACGGCAGCGCGCGTGGCCGACGACCTGGTCTCGCTCGTCGCGAACAAGATCGATGCGGTCAGCGAGGCGCTGAAGGCCCGGTTGCCGAAACGGTAACTGTCCCGGCGCCAAATGCATCCCGGCGGGCGCCGCTGTCCCCTTGGATGGGAGCGGCGCTGCTGCTAGGGTCGCCATTCCTTCCACGGGAGAATATTTAGTCTCATGAGCAAACTCCATCTCGTGATGGGCGGTCGCGTCAAGGATCCCCAAACGCTTGAATTTGAAGATCTGGGTTCGATCGACATGGTCGGCGTCTTTCCCGACTATGCCTCAGCCGAAAATGCCTGGCGCGGCGCGGCGCAGCGGACCGTCGACGACGCGGAAATGCGCTATGTGATCGTCCACCTGCATCGCCTTCTCGAACCTGAACTGCCCGAGGCGGATTGAGCCCTACAGGACGGAGCGCGGCCCCTTGCGAAAGCGCCAGCGCAACAAGGGTCGGGTGAGCAGCAGCCCCACCAGAAATCCACCGATATGCGCGGCGATGGCGATCTGACCCAGATCGCCATCGCCTTTCGCGGTGGCGACGCCGATCATCAGTTGAATGGCGATCCATCCTGCCGCCAGCCAGAGCACCCGCAAGACATTGGCGGAGAAAGGCCCGATGCGGCGGACCGCCTGCTGGCTGTACAGCAGCGCATAGGTCGCGATGAGGGCAGAGATCGCCCCGCTTGCGCCTATCATCGGGTTGGTGGATTCCGGCTCGACAGCCCATTGCAGCAGCGTCGCGCCATAAGCGCCGGCGACATAGAGGATCAGCAAGGCGCCCTTCTGCAGCACCTGTTCAACCTGCCGTCCGCAAAAGACGAGCATCAGCAGGTTGAAGGCCAGATGGATGCCACCCGCGTGGATCAGCGTGCAACTGAGCGGCGTCAGCCAGACCGGAACCGCAGCCATGCCGGCGAGCAGCCCAGGCTCGCCGATGCGCGCCGGAATGAACCCGCCAAGAATGGCCGCATTGTCGACCTGCCCGGTCAGGGTAAGCAGCAGGAATGCGACGAACGTAATCGCCGCAATCCCGTTCGTCATCCGGCCGGCAGGCAGTTTCACTGGCGTCAGATGAATTCGATCTTGTCGACGAGGTAGAATTTGTCGCCCGAAGGAACCGACACCTCAACCTCTTCGCCGACCTGGCGACCGATCAGCGCGCGGCCGAGCGGACTGTTGTAGCTGATCATGCCCAGCTTCGCGTCGGCCTCCGCCTGACCCACGATCTGATATCTGACCGGCTTGTCGTCCTCGTCCAGCAGCGTGACGGTGGCGCCGAAGATCACCTTGTCGCCCGACAGCGACTTGGGATCGATGACCTGCGCGCGCGACAGCTTGTCTTCCAGATCGGCGATCGTCGCTTCAACCTGGCCCTGACGTTCCTTGGCCGCGTGATATTCGGCATTTTCCGACAGGTCGCCGTGCGCGCGCGCCTCTTCGATGGCGTCGACGATCAGAGGGCGCTCGGCCTTCAGCTCGCGGAGCTGCGCATTGAGCTTGTCATAGCCCACCTGCAGCATCGGCATCTTTTCGACGGTTGCCATTAACGCGGATCCTTTGTCAAAACTTCCCTTTGGCGGCCCCTATCGTCGAGGCCGCCCGCAGCATGGTTCCTGATGCAGGGGGTCAGGCTTGCGGCCTAGGATAATAGGACTGCAAGGACCGCACTTCAAGGGCATGGCCCCTAAGAGCCTCGATCGCGTTCGCCGCAGCGACGCTGGCCGCCGCCGTGGTGAAGCTCGCGACCTTGGCGCGCAGGGCGCTGGTGCGGATCGCCTTGCTGTCTTTCAGCGACTGCCAGCCCTCGGTCGTGTTGAAGATCAGGTCGACGTCGCCGTCGGTGATCCTGTCCACGATATGCGGACGCCCTTCGGCCACCTTGTTCACGCCCTGCACGGCGATGCCCTGTTCTTCCAGATAGCGGGCGGTGCCGCCGGTCGCGATGATGGTGAAGCCCAGGGCCACCATTTTCCGCACCGCAGGCAGGATCACCGGCTTGTCGCTGTCCTTGACCGACACGAACACCGTGCCGCCGGTCGGCAGGACGGTGCCCGCGCCAAGCTGCGACTTGGCGAAGGCGGTCGCGAAATCACTGTCGATGCCCATGACTTCGCCGGTGCTCTTCATTTCGGGCGACAGCACAGGGTCGACGCCGGGGAAGCGCGCAAAGGGGAAGACCGCTTCCTTGACCGCGATGTGATTGATCGCGTTGCGGTCGATCTTAGGCAAATCCTTGAGCTTCTCGCCCGCCATGACGCGCGACGCGATCTTGGCGATGGGCGTGCCGATGGCCTTGGCGACGAAGGGCACCGTGCGGCTGGCGCGCGGATTGACCTCGATCAGGTACACCACCCCATCCTTGACCGCGAACTGGATGTTCATGAGGCCACGCACCGAGAGCGCATGGGCCAGAACCTCGGTCTGGCGCTCGATTTCCGCGATCACATCGTCCGACAGGCTGTAGGGCGGCAACGAGCAGGCGCTGTCGCCCGAATGAACGCCCGCTTCCTCGATATGCTGAAGCACGCCCGCAACCACCACATCGTCGCCATCGCAAAGCGCGTCCACGTCCACCTCGACCGCATCGCGCAGATATTGGTCGATCAGCACCGGGGAGTCGCCCGACACCTGCACGGCGGTGGCGATATATTCCTCCAGCTGTGCCTGACCGTCGACAATCTCCATGGCGCGGCCGCCAAGGACGTAGGACGGGCGCATCAGCACAGGATAGCCGATGCGGTTGGCGACCGCGATCGCCTCCTCCCGGCTGCGGGCGATGCCGTTGGCGGGCTGCTTGAGCTTGAGCTTGTCGATCAGCGCGGCGAAGCGCTCGCGATCTTCGGCCAGGTCGATGGCGTCGGGCGAGGTGCCGAGGATGGGGATACCCGCATCCTCCAGCGCCTGCGCGAGCTTGAGCGGCGTCTGGCCGCCGAACTGGACGATGACGCCCGCCAGCGTGCCGTTCGACATTTCGACGCTCAGGATTTCCAGCACGTCCTCGGCGGTCAACGGCTCGAAATAAAGGCGGTCGGACGTGTCATAATCGGTCGACACCGTTTCCGGGTTGCAGTTGATCATGATCGTCTCATAACCGACTTCGCTGAGCGCGAAGCAGGCGTGGACGCAGCAATAGTCGAATTCGATGCCCTGCCCGATCCGGTTGGGACCGCCGCCGAGAATCACGACCTTCTTCCGGTCGCTGGGCTGCGCCTCATTTTCCGGTTCCCCGAAGATCGGGGCTTCATAGGTCGAGTACATATAGGGCGTCTTCGCCTCGAACTCGGCCGCGCAAGTGTCGATGCGCTTGAAGACCGGACGCACGCCGAGCTTTTGACGCAGGGCGCGCACTTCATCTTCGGTGACGCCGCCGGTCATGGCCTTGACCGCTTCGTGGATCAGGCCCGAACCGTGGGCTATGCCCCGCTCCATGCCGGGCAGATTGGCGGACTTGAGCGCCAGATAAGCGAGGCGTTTGTCGGAGAAGCCCATGGCCTTGAGGCGGCGCATCCCGTCCGCCTCCCGCGGCAGGCCGTTGCTCAGGATCTCGGCCTCGGCGTCGATGATTTCCTTGATCCGCTCCAGGAACCAGGGATCGAACTTCGCGATACTGTGAATTTCCGCGACGCTCAGCCCTTCACGCAGGGCCTGCGCGGCGACCAGCAGGCGATCCGGGGTCGGCTGGGCCAGCGCGGCGACGATGTCGTCCTTGGGCGCGCC